>PGXR01000289.1 GCA_002839245.1 Spirochaetae bacterium HGW-Spirochaetae-7
TTCCCGCCTCGATCACCCTCGGCGCCCACCTGTACCGCGGCGCGGCCAAGGACACCACCAACCTCACCTACGTGTGGGAGCGCCTGGTTGCGGGTATTTGGACAGCGATCGGAGGGGCCACCGGCGCGACGCATGTGGTGACCCCCTCGATGGTGGCCAGCCTGCAGCAATTCCGCGTGAAGATCAGCGACACGGTGGCGGGCGACTCGTACACCTCAGATCCGGCCACCGTGCTGGACTTCAACGATCCCATCCAGGTGGTCATCGAGTCCACCGGGGGCGAGGTGTTCAAGAACGGCATCGGCACCTCCACGCTCAAGGCCAAGCTCTTCCAGAACGGAGGCGAGGTCGACTCGGGGGGAACAGCGTACACCTATACCTGGACCGTGTTGAACAAGGACGGCAGTACGCGGTCCTTCGCCGACGCGACGGCATCGAAGACGGGAAAGAGCATCCCGGTGGGGACAGGCGATGTGGATGTGAAGTCCACCTTCGTCTGCACCGTCAGCTAGGGAGGCCCCATGCCTATCGCGATCGGACAAGTCTCCATCACTAGTATCCACGACGGGTCCTCGATCGAGGCCCGGTACGCATCCAACACCTCCGAGACGGTCGCGCCCGCCACCGGGTGGTCATCCACCATCCCCCCGTCCCAGATGGGATACTACCTCTGGCGCCAGGAGCGTACGGCCCATGCAGACGGCTCCTATTCCGACTGGAGTGCAGCGGTGCGTATCACAGGAGCGAAGGGAAGCGCCGGGGAACCAGGACCAGCCGGGGCCGACGGGGAGCCGGGTCGGGACGCCGGGGCCATGGCGCCCAGCCTCTTCGCATCCCTGGGCACCCTCGCCCTCGGTGCCGGCACGATCCATGTGAACAAGGTCCCCCTTGCGGTCCCCTCGGCGTCCAGGGCACTGGTTGCCGAAGGCAGGGGCCTGATCGTTATCGATGTCCAGGACGCGCAATCGGTGGCGGTCCATTTCCTGCGTCTCGGCACCGTCTCCGACGGCTCGTCCACCGCCATCTGCTGGAGGGACTTCGACTCCGGCATCGAGGTGGCCATAAGCAGCGCCTCCCTTGTTATCGGCGAGTTCGAGGTATACGGGGGGAACGTCGGGATGGCCGAGCCGGTCGTCCCGACCAACACGGACTTCTATGTCAAATCGAGGTTCATGGAGATCCTCTCGGCGGTCACGGATGTCTCCGAGGACGATTTCAAGCGGATGGCCGACGCGTTGGGGATCGCCCGGGTGTTCAAGGGCATCGTCGCACTCGAGCTCGTCGCGGACGCGGTTCGGACAAACCACCTGAAAGTCGGTGGGGGAAACGAGCAGAGCGGATTCTTGTTCGAGGCCACCAATGGCGAGGACAACAATTCCCCGATCGTCAGGGCCCTGTACGACGGCAAGACGGTCTTCCAGATCGACCCGGCGAGCGGGCAGGTGTCCATGGTCGGCAAGGTGAACATCTCCGAAGGTTCGGTCGCCGGGACATCCAGCATCGACACCCCGATGTTCAAGACGCAGAAGGGCACGAGCTCCGGCTCGTTGACCAAGACGTTCGAGCCGGACTTGTGGAATGCCGCCGAGTTGTATGCATGGCTTGCGGCCACTGTTGGGGAGACCTTCCAAACAGCTTCGGGAACTCTTGATGGAGTTGAGATCAATGCTGTTACGAAGGTTGAGAATGGCCGTGCGCTGGTTCACCAGAATACCAGCTCCAAGGGTGTCACCGGGCCTGATGGCAACGAGCTGGTCTACAGCTATACGGTTCCAGAAGGTGTCACCCACCTGGTCTTTTCGGGGAGCTTCTCCGGCGACTGGACACGGTTCCGTGCCTACAGGAATGGAGTTCTAGTCATAAGCACCGACAGCAGCGGCATCTCCGGCACTCTGGAGGTGGCCGCAGGGGATTACCTCGAGTTCCGTGGCACCAACGGGGCGTGGGCCGTGTTCGGCAGCAAGACCTGCACCTGGACGACCAAATGGTACACCCCGGCGGGAACCGGAACGTACTTCAGGCTCGCAGGCAACGTCACAAAGCTGTTGAGGAAGGGATTCTATGGCGCAACACGGTCGGTGTCCCTCAGCTTCGGCGGTTCGACCTGGATCTCCGCAGGGGCGAACACCGGGTACATAAGCGGCTCGGCCATCATCGGCGATCCCCAGCACGACGTCCTCGCGCTGGACTTCCAGCAGAACTGCTCCGGCACGGTGA
>PGXR01000290.1 GCA_002839245.1 Spirochaetae bacterium HGW-Spirochaetae-7
TTTTCCCGCCGCTGTGGTTCGACTACCACGCCGTCGTCAACGGAGGCGAAGCTGTGGGTGCCATCCGGTCGGTCTACGACATACTGGGCATAACCATACGTTTCGGCATGACAGTGCTGGGAGTCGGGTTTGTCATCAACTGGATAAACCTGGTGCGCAAGCGCGACTGGTTTACCCTGATCCTGGACAAGGCGGGGCTTCTCGGCGGTTGGATCTACGCGACCGGCGCGTGGGTGGCCTTCTACTACGTCGGCAAGAATTACAAGGCCTTGCCTCCGGCGAATCTCCTTCTTCTGGTGCTCGGCATCCCCACGCTGGCATTGGCCTTCAAGGGCCCGATCGAGTTTGCCCTCCACGCCAGGCATTCGGGCAAGACCTTCAAGCCGGGCATGATCATGGACTTCATGATGGAGTGGATAGTCGAGGTACTAGAAATTTATTCGGGCTACCTTTCCAACACGCTGTCGTTCATGCGTGTCGCCGGATTGGGCATAGCCCACGTGAGCCTGATGACGGCATTCCTGCAGATAGCAAGGATGATCACCCCGGAGGGTCCGCTTTCGCCCATGGCGGTACTTATCCTGGTGCTGGGCAACGTCCTGGTCATCGCGCTCGAAGGCCTGTCGGCGGGTATCCAGTCGCTCCGTCTCAATTACTATGAATTTTTCTCGAAGTATTTCAACGGAACCGGGAAGGCATACCGGCCCGTATCTTTCAACGGCCGCACAATGAGATAAGGAGTATATATGGTAGACGTCAAGAAACGCTTCGTGGGCAGGGTCCAGACGAGCCTGGTCGTCGTGGTCACGCTGATGGCCATTTTTGCGGCATTGGGAACGGTGAATGCGTCGGCGCAGGGTACCACCGCCATCTCCATATCGGCGGAGCAGGCGAGCGTGATGCAGTACGGCCTGATCGCCGCGGCCATCGCGTTCGGCCTGGGAGCCATAGGGGCGGGCATCGCCATCGCCAATGTCGGTGCGGCCGCGATGGGCGCCATCGGCGAGAAGCCGGAGATCGCCAGCCAGGCGCTGATATTCATAGCGCTAGCGGAAGGCCTTGTGGTCTTCGGCTTCATAACTGCGCTGATGATTCTGGGCAAGATCTAGGATGCGATGAAGTACTACGTGATCGGCGACGATGATACTGTCCTCGGATTCGGCATGGTCGGCGTAGACGGCAGGGTGGCCTCCAGCGTTGCCGAGGCCGAAGCCGCATTCGACGCGGCTGCGGCCGATCCCGAGATCGGCATCCTGGTCGTCACCGAGCGTACCGCCGAACTGATACGTCCGAGGGTCGACAGGATACTGTTCTCCGATACGTTCCCGCTGATCGTCGAGATTCCCGACAGGCGCGGCCACATGGCCGGTCGGCCGTCGATCCGCGAGACAGTGAACAGGGCGATAGGCATCAAGCTTGGCTAGGTCAAAGGATTGCTGCAATGGAACTTAGTCTGAAGGAAGAAAGCGCTGGCGTCTCCACGGAGCGTATCGTGGCCGGCATCTTCGCCGACGCGGACGCCGAGGCCGCGCGCATGGTGGCCGAGGCGGAATCCTTGGCGGCCGCCGCCCTGGACGGCGCCAGGGAACAGATCCTGGCCATGGAACGCGACGCGAAAGCCAAGACCGATGCCCAGGTTGCGACCATCGCCGCGGACGCCAAGGCGAAGGCGGCGATAGAGAGCCGGAAGAATTCGCTGCTGCTCCAGGAGAGCCTTTCCCGCGAGATCGTCGGGCGCGCGACGGCCGTGATCGCCGACGAGGTGCGCAAGAGCGGTTACCGTGAAGTCCTGCGCGGCCTCCTGACCGAGGCCGCGATCGGGCTGTCCGTGGAATCGGCGTCGGTCAACGCGTCGATGGAAGAACTTCCGCTGATGGACGACGCGCTCCTGCGGCAGGTCGAGGCCGACGTGCTGGCGGCCACCGGCAAGCAGACCCGGCTCTCCAGGGTGTCCGGCGATCCGCGGGTCGGCCAGGGGGTCTACCTGGTGGCCGAGGGCGGGCGGCTTGCGTATGACAACGGAATAGCGACTCGCCTGGAACGGGAGCGTACCGAGATCCGGAAACGCATATACCAGGCCTTGTTCGACTCGAGGATTGCATGAACGAACGGATATTAGGACAGGTAAAACGGGTCAACGGCCCGGTCATCGAGGCCAAGGGTATCACCGATGCCCGCATGCTCGAACTCGTCAGCGTGGGCGAATCCCGGCTGACCGGCGAGGTCATAAAGCTATCCGGTAAGAGCGCCGTCATACAGGTCTACGAAGACACGACCGGCCTCGCCCCGAACGACAACATCTATGGCTCGGGCATGCCGCTGTCCCTCGAGCTCGGCCCCGGCTTAATCGGTACCATCTACGACGGAATACAGCGGCCCCTGAGCCGCTTGCTGGAGCTTTCGGGCCGCTTCATAGAGCGCGGCGTTTTCGCCGAGTCACTGGACAGGGAACGCGTGTGGTCGTTCGTGCCCAGGCTGAAGGCCGGCGCCCAGGTATCCGGCGGCGCCATACTGGGCACCGTGCAGGAGACGTCGACGATAGAGCACCGCATTTGCGTGCCGCCCGATGTCTCGGGCAAGCTCGTGTCCATTGCTCCCGCGGGCGACTACAAGGTCGACGGCGAGATAGCCGTCGTCGCCACCGCCGCCGGCGAGCGCAAGCTGACGATGGTGCAGCGCTGGCCGATACGCGTTCCACGCCCGGTCGTCCAGCGGAGGCCCCTGGACATCCCGCTGATAACCGGCCAGAGGGTAATCGACACGCTGTTCCCGCTGGCCAAGGGCGGTACCGTCGCCATACCCGGCGGCTTCGGCACCGGCAAGACGATGACGCAGCACGCGATAGCCAAGTGGTGCGATGCCGACATCATCGTCTATATCGGCTGCGGCGAGCGCGGCAACGAGATGACCGACGTGCTCACCGAATTCCCGAAG
>PGXR01000018.1 GCA_002839245.1 Spirochaetae bacterium HGW-Spirochaetae-7
GACGGTCGGCGTCAGGCTTGTCGAGCCATTCTACCTGGTGGAGGATGGCTTCCTGTATGTCAGCTCGAGCGCGGAGCTGCTGGCCGCCTGTGTGGCCGAGACCAGGGAAGGCCGCCTGCTCGTCAAGACGGAGAAATGGAAGGACGGAGCACGCGGACTGTCCCCCGAGTCGTCGGCTTCGATATTCTATTCGCAAGGCAGGAGCGTGCCGTTCTTCATGCGCGGCAGCTCGGGCTTGTCAGCGGCGCTCGGCCTGTACGGGCGCGGCGTGGCGTCGGTACGGCTTTCCGGGGATCGGCTGAAGCTGGAACTGTCGGCCGTCGAAGCCTCCGGGCCGGGGATATCCAGCCTGCCAGGCTTCCCCCTGCCTGCCGGAGGCCGCATGACGTCCGATCCTGTCGTCGGCCGGAGCGGCACGGGCGCTCCGATGGGCTACTGGACGAACGGCAAGCATATCGTCGCTGTAAACCTGTCGTCAGGAGCGCGCAAGGAAACGACGATGGACGACGCCGGCTGGATAGCTGTCGACGCGCCCGGCCAGGCTCCGGGCAACGCTTCCCCTGGCGTGATACGCGCCGTATGGGCGGTATCGGAACGCGGTACCGTATACCGCATGGATGCCGGGCTCGAATCTCTCCAGGGCTTTCCGCTCGTCACCGGGCAGGCCGTTTCGGGGCCGCCTGCCGTCGCCGAAGGCCGCCTCGTCGTCCCGGTATCCAGGGATCCGGCCTTGATGCTTGTGGGTGCCGACGCGTCGGTCCGATTCTCCGGCGCTTTCGGTGCGAGACCCCGCTCGAGGCCTGCCGTCTCGGCCTACGCGCTGGCGGCGCTGCCTCGGTCGTTCGAGTCGGAATTGTACCTCATGGACAGTACGGGGATGATACTCCCTGGCTGGCCCGTGCAGCTGTCCGGTATAGCGTCGGCGTCTCCGGCTTTCGCACTGGCCGACGCCACGGGCTCTGCGCTGGTGCTGGCCATCACCGAGGCGGGAGAATTGTCAGCCTTCGGAGGCGACGCGGCTGCGGCCGCCGGTTTTCCCGTGGACCTCGACGGCACGTTCGACGGAGCGCCAGAGTGGGCACCCCTGTCGCGTTCGATTTTCGTCGCCTCTACCGAGGGCATGCTCTGGAAGGTCGGCCTCGACGGCGCCAGACTCGGGCAGACGCCGGTCGCTCCGACGCGGGCGGGCAGGGCGGCAGCTCGCGGCATCTCGGTAGTCGCCACCGATGCCGACGGCGACGGGCGCGAAGAAGTATACGTAGCCGGCGGGGGAGACGCGTTGTACGCTTTTTACAGCGACCTCTCGGTGCTGCCAGGTTACCCGGTATCGGGTAGCGGCCTGCCTGCCTTCATCGATATCGACGGCGACGGGTCGCTCGATATCGTCACTAGGGGCGCGGACGACACGGTGCGCGCGTACAGAGGCCGATGAAAGGTCAGGATCGCATGAATACAGAACGAACCGGTCATCGCATTCGGGTGGCCACGGGCGCCGGCCTTCTTTGCCTTGCCTTCGCGCTGGCCGCCGCCTCATGCGCCAGCGTGCAGCGGGACGTGCTGTATGACGCGCCTGGGGGCGAGGAACCTGCCGAACTCGCCGGCCTGGAGTCCGCCCTCGTCAGGTCGAGGGCGGTCGCGGGTTCCTCCGACTTGCAGGGGGCAAGGCGACGGCTTGCGGAACTGGCTTCGGTTCCGTCGAGCGATTCTCAGCGCATGGCTCGAATACTGTCGCTGTCGGCGGAAGCAGCCTTGCAGGCAGGGGACAAGGCCGCCGCGGCCAGGCTGCGGGCCCAGTCTCAGGCCGCATGGAGCGGCGATGAATTCGCCGTCGTGGTCCGCTCGCGCCTGGCGGGCAACCTGGACGAAAGGCTGGCCATCCTCGAACAGGCGGCCGCGGGCAACGTCGGAGCCTACCGGGTCAAGGCCGAGCTCGGTTCGGCCCTCCTGGCGCGCGGGCGCACCCGGGAGGCCCTGGCCGCCTTCGATGCGTCGCTCCCGTTCCTGGACGACGCCTGGGGCCTGCTGTACGGAGACGAGAGGGCGCGCGCCTGGGCCCTCAGGGATGCCGAGGTGGCCCCCGGTTCAGATTCCGCGGCGTACCTGGGCAGGGAACCAATCCAGCTCGTCGGGATGGCCGTCCTGGCACAGGCGGAGACGAACGCGCTGGACAGGATCACCGGCGACGCCAACTGGGCCCCGGGCGTCCTCTACGAGCGGCTCAAGGCTTCGAACTGGTACGCCGATCCCGCAGCCCCTCCCCGCGCGCCAGCAACGCGAAAGGACGCCGCCCTCTTCCTCTGGATGCTCATGACGCGCGGGGAGCCGAAGGTTGCCCTTCGCTACACGGCCCGCTACGCCGCCAGGGCTACGAGCCCGGTACCCGACGTGACCTACGGCTCGCCATACTTCGACGCCGTACTCGGCGTCGTGGAGGAGGGCGTGATGTCGCTCGTCGACGGCGTGCGCTTCGATCCCGACACCAGCGTCTCCGGCCTCGACTTCTACGGCTGGCTGATGCTGGCCGCCGCCTGGCGCTAGGGATCCCGGCTTGTTCCTCCGCGAGATAGCCGCGCCGGTTTCCGACCTCAAAGGCGCGGGGCCGGCGCTCGTAGCCAGGCTCTTCAGGCTCGGCGTCTTCTCGGGCGCCGATCTCCTCATGCTCGCCCCTCGAGATTACGAGGACCGTTCGGCGCCGCGGGCGCTCGCGGAATTCGGCCAGGGTCCAGTCAACTGCCGCGTCAGGGTCGTGGCCCACGACTGGTTCGGATTCGGCCGGATGCGGACGCTCAAGCTCTGGGTCGAGGACGAAGCCGGCACCAGGGCCGCCCTGGTTTGCTTCAACAGGGCTTTCCTGGAGCGCAGCCTTCCCGTCGGCGCGACGCTCAAGCTGTTCGGGAAATTCGAGTACCGTTTCTCGGAGCTCCAGTCGTCGGCGTTCGACGCGGAAATGGTCGACGGCGCGGTTTCCGGAGTTCCCGACGGCGTCAGGCCCGTCTATCCACTGACCGAGGGCCTCGGTCAGGCAAGCGTCCGCAAGCTCGTCTCCAGGGCCCTCGCCCGATGGGGTACCGTCGACGACGAGGTTCCGCCTTCGATACGGACCCGCCGTGGACTCCTCCGCAAGGCGGTGGCCCTGAAGCTGCTGCACGCGCCCGAAGCTCCCGCCGACGCCGTCGCCGCCAGGAGAACCCTGGCGTACGAGGAATTGTTCTACCTGCAGGTGATGATTGCCCGGCGTTCGGCGGTCCGGCGAAGCGAGGCTCGGCCCAGGACCGCGCCTCCCGACCTGCTCGCCCGTGCCCTCGAGGAACGCCTGCCGTTCGAGCTGACGGCCGACCAGAAAACGGCAATAGCGGAGATCGTATCTGACATGGCCGGCCAGTGGCCGATGGCCCGCCTGCTGCAGGGCGACGTCGGTTCGGGCAAGACGCTCGTTGCCTTCATTTCCGCGATGTACGCCATAGCCGGCGGCGGCCAGGCGGCCCTGATGGCTCCTACCGAATTGCTGGCGCGTCAGCATGCCGACACCGCGGCCAGACTCCTCGAGCCGCTCGGCGTGAGGCTCGCGTACCTGTCGGGAAACGTCGCCGATGCTGCCCGCAGGCCGCTTCTCGCGGCGCTCTCCCATGGAGACGTCGACCTGGCCATCGGGACGCATGCCCTGTTCTCTGAGGACGTCGTCTTCAGTGACCTCCGCCTCGTCGTCGTGGACGAACAGCAGCGATTCGGCGTGCTGCAGCGGCTGGCCATCGGAGCCAAGGGCCGGAAACCCGACACCCTGATGATGACCGCGACGCCAATACCGCGGACGCTGGCGCTGACGGCCTACGGCGACCTCTCGGTTTCGACGATACGGACGATGCCGGCGGGGCGCTTGCCGGTGATAACCCACCTGGCGCGCAACGGCAACGAGACGAAGGTCTACGATTTCGTGCGCAAGGAGCTGGCCGCAGGCAGGAGGGCGTATTTCGTCTATCCCCTTGTCGACCGCTCCGAAAAGCTGGCGCTCAAGGACGCCGAGGCAATGTATGGCCACCTTTCCGGCAAGGTATTCCCCGAGTTCCATGGCGGCCTGATACATGCGCGCCTTGGTGAAAACGAGAAGCGCGCCACGATGGCGGAGTTTGTATCCGGCCGCCTGTCGTTTCTCGTGGCGACCAGCGTGGTCGAGGTGGGTGTCGACGTCCCTGAGGCCACCTGCATGGTCATAGAGCACGCCGAGCGCTTCGGGCTCGCCGCCCTGCACCAGCTGAGGGGGCGGGTAGGGCGCAGCTCGCTGCAATCGTACTGCTTCCTGGTGTGGTCGGACGGTCAGGTATCGGGCGGGCAGGGAGCGGAAGGCGCCAGGCTGTCAGAGGACGCCAAGCGCCGCGTCATGGCGATGAAGAAGACGACCGACGGCTTCGAGATAGCCGAAGAGGACCTTCGCATACGCGGCCCAGGCGAAATCACCGGAACCACCCAGGCTGGCGCACTCCGCCTGTCGTTCGCGGACCCGGTACGGGACGTGGACCTGCTGGAGGCGGCCCGCTCGGACGCGATGGAACTCCTTGAAGCCGATCCTGGCTTGACCGGCCAGGAGGGCTCGATCGTCCGGGCTGTCCTCGAGCGGGCCAGCCCGTTTTCCGAGCGCACTGCCGCAACGGGCTAGATCGTCGTTGCCCTTTGAGCGGATTGTTTATATACTCATTAACTGTATATCGTAGCCGATCCAGGTTCGGCGCGAAAGAACCGGTCAACGAGGAGCCGAACCGTGCACGTGCTCATGGTAACCAGCGAGGCCACGCCCTTCGCCAAATCCGGAGGCCTGGCAGACGCAGTTTCCGCGTTGTCCCGCGCCTTGAGCCACCTCGGGCACGACGTCCGCATAGTCATGCCGCGCTACGGCGCCATCCCGATCCAGGGCCTGGCCGCCCTGCCCAAGCCGCTCGAGGTGGCGATGGACGGATCGGTCGAGCGCGCGGTCGTTTATCAGGGACAGTTGCCCGATTCCGGGGTTCCGGTGTATTTCATCGACCATGAGGGGTATTTCTCCCGCGACGGAATCTACGGATCGAAGGCTGAGCCCGATTTCGCGGACAACCCCCGCCGTTTCGCCTTCCTGTCGAGGTCGGCCTTCAGGCTGTGCGAAGCGTTACGGTGGAAGCCGGACGTATTCCACGCCCACGACTGGCCCGTAGCCTTCGTCCCGGTGTACAAGCGATATTCGGAGCCCTTCTTCGAATCGACGACGAGTGTGCTGAGCATCCACAACCTCGGTTATCAGGGCATCTACCCCAAGACCGCCTTCCCGTATTTCGGCTTGCCGTGGGAGCTGTTCCACGGCGCCGGTTTTGAATATTTCGACTCGGTCAACCTCCTGAAAGCCGGCATTTCCTCCGCCGACAGGCTGTCGACGGTGTCCCCGACCTATGCCAGGGAGATCCAGACGCCTCAGCTCGGCTGCACGCTCGACGGCCTGCTCCGCGCGCGGAGTTCCAGCCTCGTAGGCATACTGAACGGCGTCGACGGCGGCGACTGGAACCCCGCGTCCGATAAGTACCTGCCGGAGCGGTACGGTGCGGACGACATGACCGGCAAGGCGGCGTGCAAGGCGGCGCTCCAGAAAGAATTCGGCCTTTCAATTGCCCCCGGCAAGCCAGTTATTGGCATGGTGTCGCGTCTGACCGACCAGAAGGGCATAGGCGAGCTTTTCGGGCCGACCTACGGAAGCGCGGCCAAGCTGTGCCTCGACATGGACCTGCAATTTGTCGTCCAGGGAACGGGCGAGAGCTGGTGCGAGGCTGAGCTCGGCTCGCTTTCGTCCCGCATTCCTAATTTCAAGGCGAAGGTGGGCTATTCAGAACGCCTGGCGCATCTCATCGAGGCTGGTTCTGACTTTTTCATGATGCCGAGCCGCTACGAGCCATGCGGGCTGAACCAGATGTATTCCCTGCGTTACGGCACGTTGCCGATCGCCCGCCGGACCGGCGGTCTGGCCGATACCATTTCAAACTACAACCAGGAGACCGGCACCGGTACCGGCTTCCTCTTCGACCAGCTGACGCCTCGGGCAATATACGATACCGCTGGCTGGGCCGTGTGGGCATACTACAACCGGCCTGACCAGCTTGCCGCGATGAGGCGAAGGGCGATGAAGCTCGAGTTCTCGTGGGAGGCTTCAGCCCGCGAGTACGAGGCCCTGTACCTCGGCCCCGAGGGTAAAAAGAGCCGCGCCAAGGAGTGATGATGGCAAATGCAGTCAAGGTTCACGAGTACGACGAAGCCGCTGTCCGGGAGTCGATAGTCCGCGCTTTCCGGGAACGCCGGGGCGAGGCCGCACCCGCCGACATCGTCGCGTTCACCGGTCTCCCTAAAATCCAGGTCGACACGGAACTGCCGGCAGTCGCCGACGAGTTCGGCGGGCGGCTCAAGGTAACAGAATCCGGAGAGATCCTGTATTCCTTCCCCGACGGACTGCACAGCCGCTTCAGGGGCTTCGGGCCGGCTTTCAGGCGTTTCCGCAAGGCCGCCGGCAAGGTCGCCGTGGCGGTGGGCACCTTCTTCTTCAAGGCCTGGATCATGGTGATGCTGATCGGGTACTTTGCCCTGTTCGTGGCGCTTGCGGTGATGGCCGTGCTGGCGTCGGTCGCGATCAGCGCCTCCGACCGCAACGGAAAGAGCCGCGGTCGCGGCGGCGTGAACCTGGTCGGCGGACTCTTCGACCTGTTCATACGTATCTGGTTCTACAACGAAGTGTTCAAGACGCCAGGACAGCGCCGCTACCAGGTCGACTCGAGGAACCGCGACCGCGGGAACAGGCGCCCTCTCCACAAGGCGATTTTCTCCTTTGTTTTCGGCGAACCTGATCCCAACGCGGACCACGATTCGGTTGAGAAACGGGCCTTCGTCGCGCTCGCGCGTCAGAAGAAGGGCGTGATCCTCCTCGAGGACTTCATGGCCGTCACCGGGCTTCCCCGCGATGAAGCTGACAGGGCGATAAACCGCTACCTGTACGAGTTCGAAGGAAGCCCCGAGGTCAGCGACTCCGGTACCGTCTGGTTCAGCTTCCCGAAACTGCTCCTGCGTTCCCGCGCCGACGACGGCGGCGCAGCCGACTCGCCGTTCAGACGGATACGCCCGTTCTCGGCCAACGACAAGAAATCCAATGCCTGGTACGCGGCGATCAACGGCATCAACCTGGTTTTCGGATCGTACTTCCTCTACTGCACCCTCGCCTACGAAGCATTGTCCAGGCAAGCGATCACCGGAGGCACCTACCTCTTCTGGTTCGTCGGCAACCTGGCATCAGGCATCTCGTCGAACCCGCTGGCCCTGGTGATGATAGGCCTAGGCATCGTGCCGCTGGCGTTCTCGGCGCTGTTCTGGCTGGTACCGGTCCTTCGCGCCGGGGTCGTCGCCAGGCAGAACGACCGCATCAGGCTGGAGAACATGAGGCGGACCATCTATGCCGCCGCCGTCGACTCGCCGTCGGCGGTGCGCGCGCCCGATCCAGCCACGCTGTCCGCCGCCGCCAGGCCAAAGGACGGCGCAGCTCCGCGCAAGGTCGTCGAGGAACTCGCCGCCTCACTGGAGGGCGAAGTGCTGCCAGGCGGATCCTGGCGCCTGGTCGAGCTGGAGCGCAAGGCCGCCGACATCGAACGCGTACGCGCCGCAGTCCGCCCGGAGGCTTCCTCGCTCGGCAGCATAGCCTTCGACTCAGGTTCGTGAGCGCCGACGCGACCAGGGCCAAGGGCGTCGCTCTCGCCTTCGTATCGGCGGTCAGCTTTTCGACCCTTGGGCTCTTCGCCAAGCTTGTCTATTCGCAGGGCATGGCTCCGGCGCAGGCGCTCGCCTGGCGTTTCACGATCGCGTCGATAGGCTTGTGGGCGATGCTGCTCCGCAAGGGCGGCCATCGCCGGCCGGCGCGGGATTACCGCAGTGCCCTGCTGCTCGGCGCGCTCGGGTTTTCGCCCCAGGCCGGCCTGTATTTCCTGGCGGTGCGCTTCCTGGACCCGGGCCTCGCCTCGCTGCTCCTCTACCTGTACCCGGCCTTCGTCGTCGGCATGTCGTTCTTGTTCCTGCGCCGCAAGCCGCGGGCGACCCAACTCCTGGCTCTTCTCGCGTCAAGCGCAGGATGCGTGCTGACGCTCTGGACCCGCGGGTCCTACCCGGTGATAGGTTTCGTTTTCGGGTTGGCTGTCGCCATCACCTACGCCGCCTACCTGGTGGCCGGCGAGCGTATCATGTCCAGGCTCGATCCCGTCTTTGCCACCACTAACGTGTTGACGGCGGCCGCCGTGGTCTACTGGGTGGTAACGTTGGCCACGGGCGCCTTCTTTCTGCCTACGACGTCAGCCTCGATAGCCGGCGTCCTGGGCATCGCGGTCATCGGCTCCATAATCCCCATCGTCGCGCTGTTCGCGTCGATACGCATCATCGGTTCTTCGGACGCCTCGCTCGTGTCGACCATCGAGCCGCTGTTCACCGTGGCCCTGTCGGCGCTGCTCCTCGGCGAGCGGCTGACAGGACTCCAGTTCGCCGGCGGCGCGCTCATCCTGACGGGCGTCGTGGTGCTCAATGTCAGGTGGAGGCGCCGGTGAGCCTGAAACGGATGAGCGGGCCGACCTGAAGCCGTAGGCGAGGCCAGGCTCAGGCGGCGCTCGTCCTGCGCTTCCGGCCGGTCCCGACGATCGCTCCCGCGACGATTAGTCCCATCGCCGCGGCCGACGTGGCCGACAGGGACTTTCCGCCGAACGCTACCAGGTTGAGCGTCGACAGCAGGGGCGTCAGGTAGGCCAGCGCGCCTATCGTCCGCGGATCGCCGCGCTTGAGAGCCGCGTCCCAGGTATAGAACGCGCCTCCCATGGGGCCGATCCCGAGCATCAGCAGGAAAAAAGCCTCCCTGCCCGTCAGCGCGGGGAGTGCAATCGTTCCTGTGGACGCGAGGTCTCCCGCCGCCCACAGTCCCAGCGACAGGATGCCCGATACCAGGCAGAACAGCCCGACGGCGCCCGTCGGAAAGGCCGGCAGTCGTTTTGACAGCAGCGAGTAGCTCGCCCATACGAAAGCCGCCAGCGCCGCGAGCAGGTAGCCGGGCAGGCCTGAAGCGACGAGCGTCATGCGGCCGCCGCTGACGACGAGCATTGCGCCCGCCAGTCCCAGCATCGCTCCGGCCACGTTCCTGGCCGAGAGCCTGTAGCCACGCAGATAGACCGGCGCAAGCACCACGATGAGCAGCGGCCAGAGGTAGTTGAGGATATTCACTTCAACTGCTGGCGCGAGGCGGAAGGCGGCGAACAGCAGGGCGTGATAGCCGAATATGCCTCCGACGCCCACCGCAAGCGTCAGGGGCGGAATGCGCCAGTCGCGGACGCGTACCACGCCCACGAGGCCTCCGACGCACAGCGCCGCTCCGACAGCGAACAGTGGAGGCAAGCGGGAGGTGCCGGCACTGAGGAGGGCAAGGGAGCTCCAGATGACTATCGTGAACAGTGCAAGCGCGACCGATGCCATGGGCTAATCCCCTGCGCCCTTGGCCAGCGCCTTGGCCAACTTGGCAAGCTCGCCGTCGTCGAAGTCGGGCGGGATGACAGACGGGGCGTCCGGCCGGGGCGAAACCAGTGCTCCTCCTTCCAGCGCGGCCTTGAAAAAGGCTTCGAGTCCGCCCGGGAAGGGCTTCGGGGAGAGGTATGGCCCACAGCGGTCGAAGAATTCCGCGAGACGCCTGTCAAACCGTGACCACAACGCCTCGCCGTAGCCTTCCCGAATCGCCGTCTGGAGGCTCGCGAGGCCGCGGGCGGCTGCCACGAGCGACTGTGCCGGTACCAGGTCCCCAGGCTCTCCAGCAAACAGGTCTTCGCTTCGTGCCATGACGCAGAACGGCGAAAACGGCCTGGGGCAGGGCAGGCGGGGGATGGCGACTTCCACGTCGTCGGGGACGGGAGCGAAAGGCCGTGCTACTACGACCGACGAGCCGGCGGAACCGGCATTCGCCGAGCCGACGATCCCCGCCGCCGCGGCCAGAGCGCGTTCCTCGCTGGAAAACAGCCTCAGCGCGACGAACCCAGGCCAGGTTTCGCGTATCGCACGCTCGAATCGCTTGTCGTACAGCCCGGGGTAGGGCCGTGTCAGTCCCTTGTCGGCCGCGTTGGCGGCGAAGGTGCGCGCGTGCCTGTCGCCGTCTCCCAGCATTCCCCGGCCGTCGTCCAACCAGAGGTCGAGGTAGCGGCGGCCGTCGGCGGCGTAGAGCCTGTTCCCGCGAGCCCGCCGTATCGGCGGCAGCAGCCTCAATAGATCATCCATGGTCACTCCGATTCATTCCGAGACGATCTCGAGTTTGCCGGTAAATTTCGGAAAAAACTGCAATGTCCGGCCGGTCTCGAAGTGGACCGTCACGCAGACTCCCGCTTCTCCCGCAGGGGAGACCTTGATGATTCGCCCGGAGCCGTGGTCGTCATGGTATACCGAAGCCCCGGCCTTCCACTTGCCGGCGGCCTCGGCGGCGGACAGGTCGAGCTTGCCGCCGAACGGCCGCATCATTCCCTTTGGCACCTCGGCGAGGAAGCGCGACGGCTGGTAGTCCATTATCCTGCCACGGAACAGCCGCCGCCGGCAGTACGTCAGGTGCAGCTCGTCCTTGGCCCGCGTCAGCGCGACGTAGAACAGGCGCCGCTGCTCCTCCAGTTCCTCGCCGTCGTCGTCGTCGCGGGGGAAAAGCCCTTGCTCCATGCCCGCTATTATGACGAGCCGGAACTCGAGCCCCTTGGTATTGTGCATCGTAATCAGGGTGACGGCATCCTGCCCCGCCTCGCCCGACGACATCGCGCGGTCGAGCTCGACCGCCTCGAGGAAGGCCGACAGGCCGCTTCTGGTAGCCGGGTAGTCGCTTGCCGCGTTGACCAGCTCGTCCAGGTTGGAGACCTTCTGCGAGCCGGCCACCTCGTCCTGGCCCTTGTGGTAATCGAGGAGACCGGACTCGCGCACCGCGTACTCGACAATGCCGGACAGCTGGTCTTCCTTTGACTTCGGCGCGGCCGCCGCGTTGGCGGAACGAGCCTCGCCCGGGCCATCGTCGTCGTCCGGCTCTGGAGCGCTCGGGCCGAGGCGGGCGGCAATGTTCTTCATGAGGGACGCGAAGGAAAAGAGCCCCGCCCGCGCCTTAGCCGATTTGGCCTGCGCCGCCTGGGCCGCGGCGACCAGGTCGCCTCCCGACGCGAAGCCCATCTCGACGACGGCCTCGAGGCTCGCGGCTCCTACGCCGCGCGGCGGCTTGTTGACCACGCGCCTGAAAGCCACCTCGTCCCGGCAGTTCGATGCGAGTGCCAGCAGCGCCAGCGCGTCCTTCACTTCCTCCCGTTCGTAGAAGCGCAGGGCGCCGACCAGGCGGTACGGGATGCCGGCCGCGGGAAAGGCACGCTCGAACGCGAGGCTCTGCGCGTTGGTGCGGTACAATACGGCGACGTCGGAGAACGAGCCGCCCTTGCGGACGTGGGCATCGACGACGCGGATGCAGTAGGCAGTCTCCTCGTCGTGGTCGCGCAGCACCGCGAGGACCGGCTTCTCGCCGCCCACCCGCGTCGCCCTGAGCGTCTTTCCGAGGCGACCTTCGTTGCGCTCGACGACGCGGCTGGCTATGTCGAGGATGCTCTGGTACGAGCGGTAGTTCCTCTCCAGCTTGATGATGGCCGTTCCCGGAAAGACCTCGGGAAAGGACAGGATGTTCTTTACCTCGGCGCCGCGGAAGCGGTAGATGCTCTGGTCGTCGTCCCCGACGACGCAGACATAGGCCGCAGGCCCAGCGAGCGCCTTCAGGAGCTCGAACTGCGCCACGTTGGAGTCCTGGTACTCGTCGACCAGGATGACGCGGAAGCGCGCGTGCGTACGCTCGCGAATGGCCTGTTCGCTCCCGAGGACGCGGACCGGCAGGGAGATGAGGTCGCCGAAGTCGACGTTGCCGGTGGCGCGGAGCCGGCTCTCGTATTCGGCGTAGCGCCGGCGGAAGTCGTGCTCGTGGAAGCGGCGATCAAGCTCGGGCGAGTCGGGACGCAGGCCATAGTCCTTGGCGCGGGCAATAGCCTGCGCCAGCCTGGAGGCCTCCGGCCGCGACAGGTCGGGGAAGGCGGCGCGGGCGAGCGTCGTCGAATCGTCGTCGTCGTATATCGTGAAGTCCCTGTCGAGCCGGGCGGCCGCGGCGTTGCGCCTGAGGAACCAGGCGCCGAAGGAGTGGAAGGTCCGCAGGTTGGCGCGTGCGCAGGACGGTTCGATGGAACATGCGCGGTCGCGCATTTCGGCCGCGGCCTTGTTGGTGAAGGTGACGGCCAGGATGGATTCGGGGGAGAAGCCCCGCTCGCGTATCAACCAGGCAATCTTGGTCGTGATGACGCGCGTCTTGCCGGAGCCGGCGCCCGCAAGGATGAGGAGGTTGCCGGACTCGTGGAGCACCGCCTCCAGCTGTTCGGGATTGAGGCCCGACAGGTAGTCGGGGAGCCTAGCGGGCACGAGGGACCGCCTCGAGATCGACGCCGCGCACCGCCTTTACGTGAACATCGACGACGTCGCCGGCCGACAGGCTTCCTCCGACGACGACCACGGAGCCGTCGACTTCGGGGGCGTTCATGTAGCCGCGGGCGATGGCGAGGTCCTCGCCTTCGATACGCTCCTCGACGAGGACCCGCTGGGCCGTGCCGACGAAACGCTCGAGCGCCAGCTCGGTGATGGGCCGCTGGGCTTCCTCAATCTCCTTCTTGCGCGCCACGGCAAGGCGCCTGGGAACCCGGCCCTTCATCGAGTAGGCCGGCGTGTCCTCCTCGCGGGAGTAGGCGAAAGCGCCGAGCCAGTCGACTCTGGCAGCCTCCTGGAAACGCATGAGCGCGGCGAAGTCGTCGTCAGTCTCGCCGGGAAAGCCGACCAGGAAGGTCGACCGTATGACGGCCCCGGGCAGCGACGAGCGGATGTCGGCGAGCAGCGACAGGTAGGCGGCAGCGTCTCCCGAGCGGTTCATAGACCGGAGTATCGGCTCGGAAGCGTGCTGGAACGGCAGGTCGAAATATGGCAGTATCCGCGGGTCCCGGGTGCAGGCGTCAAGAAGCGCGCGGGGGAAGCGGTCAGGGTGGATGTACAGCATCCGAACGCGCCAGTCGCCAGCCACCGACGAGAGTGACGAGAGTAGCTCGGGCAGCAGCGGCCTGCGCGCGCGGTCGAGGCCGTAGGAACCCAGGTCCTGCCCTATGAGGCATACCTCGAAAGCTCCGCCCGAGACGAGCTCGGCGAATTCGGCGGCCACGTCGTCGGGGTCGCGCGATGATATGTCTCCGCGTATCAGGGGGATCGCGCAGAAGGAGCAGCGGTTGTTGCAGCCCTCGGCGATCTTGAGGTAGGCGGAACGGGGAAATCCCATCAGGGTTGAGCGGCGGGTGGGCGCGTAGGCTATGCGCTCGGGAGCGATGGTCTTGCGGTCTCCTGCCACGGCGGCAAGCGCGGCCTGGCCGACCAGCGACAGGTTGCCGTTGCCGAAGATTCCGTCAGCCTCGGCCATGTCGGCGCCCAGGACGTCGGAGTATCGTTGGGCGAGGCAACCGGCGACAAGGACTTTCTTCCCGGGATAGGCCGCCTTGACGGCCATCACCGCCTCGATGGACTCCTTCTTGGCGTCCTCTATGAAGCCGCAGGTGTTGACGATGACGAGCGCGGCGTCGGCCAGCCCGGCAGACTGCGTCCAGCCGTCCGAGACGAGTCTCGTGGCCATCTCCTCGGCGTCGACCTGGTTCTTGGCGCAGCCGTGGTTATCTATGTAGAAAGTGTTCAATTGACATCGTAGACGCCGAGGCTCCACAGCCCGTCGTCGGCCTGGACCCATCGAACCTGCTTGACGGCGACTTCGCCTGGCAAGCCCAGCTCCACGTCGGCGGTCTGGCCGCCCGATGCCTGTATCGTCAGCTTGCAGGCAGCGGCGTTGCTCGTCCACAGCTTTGCGGAGTTGTTGGCGGTGACGCTTATCTGATCACCCTTGTGGTAATAGCGCTCCTCGCGGTCGTGCCTGTCTATTTCGTGCCTGAACATGGCATAGTTGCGGAAAGTCACGTTGAGGACGAAGGGGTAGGGGCTGCGCTTACCGGAGAACACGATCGATTCCTGTGTCGAGGGGCGATCGGGCGATGCGGTCATGCCTGCGCCTGGAACCGCGGCTGCCTGCGGTGACTCGCCGGCAGGCTTGAGCCCGGTCGCGTCGGCGCTCGTGGCTCTTGTGCCCGCGGGGATTGCCGAAGCCAGCGCCCCGACGGCGCTGAAGCGCAGGACTGCTCCGCGCGAAGCCTCGTTCTTCTGGAAATCCACGACGAATACGACGAGTTCTGGCTTGTTGTCCTTGTCGAGGTCTATCGACCCTTCCTCGCCAAGCATGAAACGGGACATCCCTACGGGGGTCTGGATGGAGATGCGGTCATCAATCTTGGCGACCGTGAGCCGATACGTATCGGCGCCGAAGGGGACGAGCACCGAATCGCCTTCATAGAGCCGCTTCTCGAAGCGCTGGCCGTCGAGAGAGTGCTGGACTGGAGCGGCCTTGGCCAAGGCCTTACCATCGTCGCTGTCTTTTGCACCGGAATTCCTTAATACCAGGAACGACCCGAGGGCGAGCGCGACCACCAGCCCGGCGACCGCGAACGGCCATACCGGCATCCTCTTGGGCGCGAGCAGTTCCGTCAGGGGCACGGGTTGTTCCTGGATTCGTATTCCGCGGAAGGCCTGGACGATGGATCCCGACTCGAGTCCCAGGTACTCGGCGTAATTGCGGAGGAATCCGACTATGTAGGGCTCGCCGGGGAATACGGAGAAGTCTTCGTTCTCCATCGCGGTGATATAGCGTTTGGCGATATTGGTCTCGTCGGCGACGTATTCGATGCTTAGGCCGCGGGCTTCCCTGGCGGTTTTTAATTGATCTCCGATTGCGTTCATGGATCTGGCGCCGCTCCCTAGTTTT
The DNA here is from genome assembly GCA_002839245.1 of Spirochaetae bacterium HGW-Spirochaetae-7. Lineage (GTDB taxonomy): Bacteria > Spirochaetota > Spirochaetia > Treponematales > UBA12059 > SZUA-370. The sequence continues at coordinate 14,960 of PGXR01000018.1, forward strand.
CTGAACTGAAAAGGAAATTATTGTAAACGTTCGCCGAAGCCGGCGAATCATAGATGAACCTGGTGTCCTGTATGCCGCGGTCGAGCCTGATGTTGGTGAAATCATAGGTTATCGAGTCGCCGGCCAGCGTGACGCCTTCCATCCTGCGGATCAGCAGGCGGGCGGGGTCTATCGACAGCACTATCGTCCTGAATCCCTCGGCGACGGTCAGCCTGGAAAGCATGAGGCGGATGACGCTTTCCGATTCCGATCCGGGCAGGGGGACCGGCGTCGGGCTGGATTCGTAAGTGACCGAGTAGTTGCGTCCAAGCATGCGCAGCCCCTCGCCGGTGGCCGCCGCCGCACCCGTAGTCGATCCGGTCTGCTGGCTCAGGATCGCGCGGAATTCCGGCACATAGATGACCAGGCTCTGTCCATCGTAGACGATCACCTGCGAGGCCGGTTGGGAAAAGTCCATGCGCATGAGGGAGGGTGCCTTGTAAATGACCGTGCCCGCCATCGCCTGCTTGCCGGCGAGGACGCTGACTTCCGCTTCGTAATCCTTCATCGTCGAATACTTTGCCGAGACGTCCTTGAAGAATTTGTCGGCTGTCAGTATATCCTGAGCAATTGCGGGCATAGCCGCGACCGCGGCCAGGAGGATCATCGAATGGAGCATTTTCACGTCGAGCAACCTACCGTACTGCATGGATTCTACGATATAGTATCCGCTACCGGCTGAAATGACAAGCGATCGATTTCCCGACGGCGGGCATCGCCGCCGGCTAGTCCCCGGCCGATGATTGTATCGATTTCCTTACCAGGTAGCGCACCCGGTCGTCGTTCAGGTTCAGCCTTTCGCCGCAGTCCGGGCAGACGAAGCGGCCCTGGGCGAGATCGTTCTTCCTGCAGGCGACGCAGAATACCTTGCCGCAAACGGGGCATGACCCCGCGGGTGAGTCGTCGGGCGGTTCTCCCCGCACGGTGGACCGCGATACCATCGGAGTGGGCCTGGGCAGTTCCCAGGACAGGCCGCACGACGTGCACGCCACCGTCTCGACGGTCGCCGCCCTGATGGCGTCCCTGACACGGGCGGACTGGGCCGCATCGACCGCCTCGAGCGAGCGGGCGATACCCTCGGCCTGCACCCATCGGCGCCTCCCCAGGTAGTGATCGGCGAGCCGCCTGAGGATGGCCGGGTTGCCTGGCTCGCTCTGCAGCGCGGCGCGGTATGAAAGCTCGGCCCTGCCGAAGTCGCCGTACTCCGAGGTAAGGTCGCCCATCAACATCATCGCCCGGGCGTCGTCACGCTGTTCCATCGCCCTGCGCAGGGCATCCTCGGCCTCGGCTAGCTCCCCGCGCTCTATCAGGGCGGCCGCGAGATTGACCCGGTAGTCAGGGAGTTCGGGTTCCGCCGCGCCAAGCTCGCAGGCCTTCCTGTATGCCGCTTCCGCCTCCTTCAGGTTGCCGGCCGATGCGTGCACGTTGCCCAGCCTGTTCGCCGCGGCCGCCGAGCGTAGCGGCCAGTCTCCGAGCGCGGCCACCGCTTCTTCGAATCGCCCAGTCGCCGACAGCGCCTCGGACAGGTTGACCGCGGGGACCGGTTCGCTGGGCATGGCCAGGGCGGCCCTTGCGAACAGGGCGGCGGCCCGGTCGGCGTCCCCGGTGGCAAGCGCGGCCTGCCCTGCGAGGTTGGCCGTCCAGCCGTCGTCTGGGGATGTCTCCAGCGCTGCAGAGATCTCGTCGTCGCACGGAAGCCCGGAAACGAAAAGCGACTCGGCCAGGCGGTACCGGTAGATGCCGACCGAGGGGGCCAGCTCGACCGCCCGGCGGAACGATCTGGTAGCCTCCGCGCGCTTGGCCCTGGCGGCGAGGATGAGGCCGTGGATATAGGAAGCCGGCGCGTCGGCAACGCCTTTCCTGGCTAGCTTTCCGAGGATGGCTTCCGCCGTCCTGACGTCGCCTCGGCCGTACGCCACGAGTCCGTCGAGAGAATCGAGGGCCGTCTTCTCATAGCCGAGCTGCCTGAGCCGGCGGGAGCAGTCGGCCGCGTCATCCCAGGCTTCCTGGTCGTAGAACGCCCCGGCGGCGGCGCGCCAGGCGGCGGCGGCTGCGCCCAGATCGCCATGGTTCTCGAGGGCCATCGCCTTGTTGCGGGCGTACAGCGGCATGGTCGGATCCCCCGCAACCGCCATTCCGTACGCCTCCGCCGCTTTTTCCCAGGAGCCGAGGTTGTAGTACGCGTGGCCAAGCAGGTTTGCCAGCCGCGGGCTGCCCGCGAGCCTTTCCGGGTCGGCCTCGAGCGATTCGCGGAGCCTCGCGTGGTCGCTTCGCAGGTACAGCAGGTTGTAGCGCTCCTCGATGGCTTCGTCCATCGTCGGGTCGATGGCCAGGCACGCGTCGATGGCTTCAGCCGCCTCGCCCAGGAGTTCCAGGCGAAGGAGGCATTCGGCCTCCATGAATTTGTCGCGGGCCTTGCCGGCGCCGACCCGCCGCAGCTGCACCAGGGCCGGCACGTAATAGCCCTGCGAGAATAGTCCGTCGGCGAGGCGCCGCCTCTGGTCGAGGTCTGCCGCGACGACGCGGGCGAAACGCAGGTAGTCGACCTCGACCTCGAGGGGACGCGATTCGACGCTGAAGGAGTGGAGGCCGAACGACGCCGGCGCTTCCAGGGTCTGGCCCGCGAACGCGACGCCCCCGGAATCGAGGCCGTCGTGGTCGGACTCCAGGGCGAAGCGCCCGTTGACCATGACGACGAAGCGCGAACCCCTGGCAACGACGTTCAGTACCACGGTTTCGGCGCCGACCGCCCATGGACAGGCTATCCAGGGCACCATGACCCGGGGTTCGCCGTTGAAAACCGCGTCCATCCTCACTTCGCCGTCGCTGGAAACGAGGATGTAGACGAACGATGTCTCTTCGGCCTTGCGTACGATTATTCCGCAGCAACTCCTTTGCCTGGGTCCGTGGAATTCGATCTCGGCTTCTACCGATACGTCGGCGTAGCGGTACTGTCCCGCGTCCGACCAGGCGAACAGGCTGCCGCGCTTCAGTTCGAGTACCAGCCCGCCGCGGTCGACGGAGACGCCGTAACGACCGTCGTCGCCCGCGTCGAAACGGGATGCTTCAATCGACGAGAAATTGGCTTTCCACAGTGTCTCGGGCGACGAGCCGGGAGGAGGAGGCGGCGAAGGCCTTGCAAACAGTTTTCGGATCAACCTGAACATCGAGGGCAATAGTACCTTTGCGCCGCGTGCTTACGCAAGCGCCGCGCGTCGTCCAGAGGCATAGATGGCTTCGATGAGCCTGACCGTCTCGCGGCCGTCGGCTCCGCTCACCGCCGGTTCCCTGTCCTCGCGGATGGCGTCGATGAATTCCGATTCCTGGAGGGCGAAGAAATACCAGGTGGCGTCGATCTTTCCGAAAAAGGCCTCGTCTTGGGCCTTCCAGCCGGCGAGCCGGCCTTCCTGGCCCGGAATGGTCCAGATGTCGTTGACCGGCGCTTCTATGACGCCGGTCATTCCGGCGACGAACATGGCTCCTCCGTCGGTCTGTACTCCCGCCGACGCGCCGCTCGTCCCGTGCACGTGCACTTTGGCGTATATCCCGGGCTTCTGCGAATTGCTTACCATGATCGAGCCGAGCGCCCCGCCGCGGAATTTGACTGACGCGACCGCCGTATCCTCGACTTCGATGTACGGGTGGTTGAGGTTGGCCCAGTAGGCGGAGACCTCGATGGCGGGACCCATGAACCACGTGATGAGGTCGAGCTGGTGCGGCGCCTGGTTGACGAGCACGCCGCCGCCCTCGCCTTCCCACGAGCCGCGCCAGGGATCGCTGCGGTAATACGCCTCGTCGCGCCATCCGAGCATCACCACCTGGCCCAGGGCTGGCGTGCCGAGAGCGCCGGAGTCTATGGCGTCGCGTACGCGCCTGACCGCGGGATACCAGCGCCGCTGGCTTATCACGCCCAGCTTCTTGCCCGCCCGGGCCGCGGCGGCCATCATCGCGTCGCAATCGGCTGTGTGGATCGCCATCGGCTTTTCGACCAGCACGTGCAGCCCGGCCTCGGAGCATTCCACCGCGTGCGCGCTGTGGAGCAGGTGCGGCGTGGTGATGATCACGGCCTCGACGCCGTCCTTCTCCGCCATCTCGGCTACCGTTGCCCGGTGCTGTATGCTCCATTTCGCCGCGAATGTCGAGCGGGATTCCTTGTTGCGGCCGCAGACCGATACCAGGGAAGCGCCTTCTATCGACGCCAGTGCCCTTGCGTGCAACTCGGCCACCTTGCCGTAGCCGTATATCCCGAAACGAATGGTATCCATGCGGAATTCTCCTTTTTTGACGTCCCGGCTGCGGCTGTCCGGCCTCAGGGTTGCAGCACGACCTTGAGCAGCCCGCTCTCTCGCCTGTACAGGCGGTCGAACCACGATGCGCCCTGCGACAACGGGGCCGTCGCGGACAGCAGGGCCTTGACATCGACCTTGCCGCGGGCCATCAGGTCCAAAGCCAGCGGATATTCGCCCGATATGGCGCAGCTTCCGAAAAGCGTCAGCTGTCGGGTGACCACCTGCTGCAGCGGCAACTCGACGGAGGGGCTGGCGTCGGTACCCAGCGCCGTCGCGATCGGCGCGGTAGCCCCGACCGCCTCGAAGGCCCGGTCGACGCCCCTTCCGTGGGTCAGGTTCTTTATGCCGTCATTAGTTCCCGCGTCGAGCGGATCGAAGGCATGGTCCGCCCCGAACGCCAACGCCGAGGCGCGCCTGTCCGGGTCGGTGTCCAGCGCCATGATCTTGCCCGCGCACGACGAGCGGAGCACCTGGATGAGGAGGAGGCCGATGAGCCCGGTCCCGACGACGGCGATGTCCTCGCCTAGCCCGATCGGCGTGATGGAGAGGGCATGGGCCGCGACGGCGAGCGGCTCGGTGAGGGCGGCCGAAACGAAGTCGAGCCCGTCGGGCAGGGGGTAGAGTATGCGGTCCGGCACGACGACGTATTCGGCGAAGGCTCGGTCGCGCCGGTATTCGGCGCACGAGACCCCGAGCACGCGCCGGTCGTCGCAGAGGTTGACCTCGCCGCGCCGGCAATGCCAGCATTCGCCGCAGTATTCAGTAGAATCGAAGGTGACGCGGTCGCCGACCCTGTAGCGCCGCACTTCCGGCCCGGCTTCGACAATCTCGCCGGCAGCCTCGTGCCCCATGATGACCGGCGGCACTCGCCGGCCCGTCGATCCGTCCATGCCGTGGACGTCCGACCCGCAGATGGCGCAGGCGCGGATGCGGACTAGCACGTCCCGCGGGCCGCGCAGGGCTGCGTCGGGTACGTCCCGGTATCCGAACTTCATATACTCTTCAAGTACCAGCGCCTTCATTCCTTCATCTTCCTTCCTGTCGGGTCACAATGTCTCAGGTCCTGCGCCGCGCTATGGCCCCGCGCATTTTTTCAAGGCTCGCAACGCCTCGCTCCCCGAGCCTTTCCATCACCTCGACGTACAGCGCGTCTACTATGGCGAGCTGGGCCAGCCTGGCCGAAAACGCCTCGCTCGTATACCGCGACGACGGCGAGGCGGAGATGAGCAGCACCGTGGAGAGTTTTGCGAGCGGCGTCCGGGGGTATGTGGTAATGGCTATAGTCGGTACGCCTGAGCGCCGCAGCTCGTCCGCTACGGCCACCGCGTCCTTGTTCGCTCCCGTATTCGAGACAAGTATGGCGACGTCCTCGGGCCTGGCCTGCGAGGCGGCCATCAGCTGGAGGTGGAAGTCCAGCGGCGCGGAGCCGCATAGTCCGGTACGCAGAAGCTTGTGGTAAGCGTCCTGGGCGACGAAGGCAGATCCGCCGAGGCCCAGGTACAGCACCGAGCGGGCGCCGACCAGGAGGTCGGCCGCCTTCTCGAGAGCGCCGCGATCGAGGATCTTCATGGTCATTTCGAGGGCGGTGATCGCCGTCTTGAAGACGACGCTGACGGCCGCCTCGCCATCGGCTCCCTCGACGAAGCTGTCGTAGAACCTCGCTGTCGGACGTATGGTCTCGGTAGCCAGCGCTATGCGGAACTGCTGGTAGCCTTCGTAGCCGAGCTTCCGCACGAAGCGGAACAGCGTCGACTCCGACACTCCTATTTTCTCGGCGAGCTCCTCGATGCTCGGATGGACGGCATCGATAGGCGTGGCGATGATGAAGTCGGCTACCCGCCGCTCCTTTTCGCTCATGCCGTCCCTGGCGGCGTGGATTTCAAACAGGCAACTTTTATCGCGCATTGGTCTTCCTGTGCTGCAGTGTATCGTGAAATAATAATTCTTTCAAGGAAATAAATTTTCATTTCATTGTTGACTTATAGAAAAAACTGATCCTATAGTATGTATCAGTCCACCTTTACCCACTCACAGGAGGTCCCATGAAACGGTTCTTTGCAATCCTCGTAGCGGTCGTCCTCGTCGGAGCCGCTTCGGCCCAGACGAAGGAGATTCGCGTTCTCCTCGCCAACCATCCCTACGGCGAACTGCTCAAGAACGCCATACCGGAGTTCGAACAAGCCACCGGAATCAAGGTCATCGTCGAGAGTCTGCAGGAGAGCCAGCTGACCACCAAGCTGACCACCGAATTTGCGACCGGTTCCTCGAGCGTTGACGTCTTCATGACGCGCCCGCTGCAGGAAGCCAAGATGTTCTACAAGAACGGCTGGTACGCCGCGCTCCCCGGCTACGATTTCTCCGACTTCCCGAAGAACAGCCTGAGCGTGGTAACCTTCGGCACTAAGACCTACGTCGTGCCCATCGTCACCGAGTGGCAGGTACTCTATTACAGGAAGGACCTGCTGCAGAAGGCCGGCGTCGAGGTCCCGAAGACCCTTGCCGACCTCGAGGCGACCGCCAAGAAGATCAACTCCCCCGACGTGGCCGGCTTCGCCTCCCGCGGCAAGGGCGCGGCGGCCGTGACGCAGCTTTCGACCTACGTCTACAACTACGGCGGTCTCTACCTCGACAAGGGCAAGGCCGTCTTTGACTCCAAGCCGGCCCTCGACGCCATCAAGTATTATGGCAGGATACTCGGCAATTACGGCCCCCAGGGCGCGACCTCCATGTCGTGGGAGAACATCATGCCGCTCTTCCAGGCGGGCAAGCTCGCCATGTGGACGGATGCGTCGGTTTTCTACGGCCAGATAATCGACCCGGCCAAGTCCCAGGTTCCCGCCGCCAACATCGGCATAGCCAACATGCCCGCGGGTCCCAAGGGAAGCTCTCCGTTCATCGTGGTATCCTGGGGCATGGCAATAGCCAAGAAGACCAAGAACCTCGAGCTCGCCGGGCAGTTCCTGACCTGGGCCACGAGCAAGGAATTCGCCAAGCGCGCGCTCGCCTCGAACATCACCATGGCCCGCAACTCGGCATGGGAAGACAAGGAAGTGCTCAAAGTCGTCAATCCTGACCTCGTCAGCACCCGCGCCTTTGCCGCAAAGAACGGTTACCCCCTCGACAGGCCCTATATGAGCGCCGTCGGCGAAGCCCGCGACCGCATCGGAGAGCTCGTGATCGAATCCATCAACACCAAGGGCGGATCGACCAAGCTCGAGCCCATGGCCAAGGACCTTGTCAGGAAGGTCAACGAACTTCTCGAGGACACCGGAGAATACGGCGTCTACTGATACCGCTAACGGATAGTGCATCGTGTCCCGCGGGATCCTTCCCGCGGGACCTTCCTGTCGAAACCGTCAATGCAAGGCCGATTCCGGCCTCTTCCAAGGGAAAGGAGTGCAACACATGGTCAGGACCGGATTCGTGGAAAAAAACCTGCGCATTCTGTTTCCCCTTCCAGCCATCGCGTTCGTGATGGTGATGATGATTTTCCCGATCGCCTATACGGCCTTTCTCAGTTTCACCAACTGGAACCTCACCTCGGGCCAGCCGCTCAACCTCGTGGGGCTGCGGAGCTATGCCCGCGTTCTTCGCGAGCCACGGGTCCTGGACGCGATCGGCAGGACATTCCTGTTCACCGGAGGGGCCGTATTCGTCGAGGCGATTCTCGGTACTACGGTCGCCCTCGTCCTGCACCGCGAATTTTTCGGCAAGGGCCTGATGAAGCTGCTCCTGCTCCTGCCGCTTGTCGCCACGCCCGTCGCGATAGGCATAGTCTGGAACCTCTTCTACGATCCGACCATCGGACTTGCCAACTATGCCCTGTCGATCCTCGGCATCCCCAAGCTCGCCTGGGTGTCGGATGCCAGGACGGTCATCGCGGCGCTAGTCGTCGTGGACGTCTGGCAGTGGACGCCTATGATATCGCTGATAGTCCTTGCGGGCCTCGCCGGGCTCTCGAGCGAGCCGTACGAAGCGGCCCGCGTCGATGGCGCCACCGAGAGGCAGATCCTGTGGAACATTACGCTTCCCATGGTCATGCCGACGATACTGACGGCCATGATACTCAGGACGGTGGATGCCTTGAAAACCTTCGACATCATATTCGCCATGACGGGGGGAGGTCCGGGCTATTCGTCCGAAACGCTCAACGTACTGGGATTCAAGTATTCGTTCGAGTATTTCAAGATGGGGCAAGCCTCGGTCATCCTGGTTTTCCTCTTCGCCATCGTCCTCCTGTGCAGCATCCTGATCATGAAGGTGCGCGACCGGACCCAGGTCTGAAAGGCTGAACCCCATGAAACAAAGTAGATTCCGGCATGTTGCCTTCTACGTCATGGTGCTCACCGTGGCGCTCGTGGTCCTCTTCCCGTTCTTCTGGATGCTTTCCTCCTCGTTCAAGACCCAGGTGGACATCATCGCCTGGCCGCCGCGCCTCGTGTTCAAGCCGACGTTGCATAACTACGTGAAGGTGTTCGGCGAACAGGATTTCCTCAAGTACTTCATGAATTCCTCCATCGTCGGCATTTCGGCGGTCGGCGCGTCGCTCCTGCTCGGGCTGCCGGCCGCGTACTCGATAGCACGGTTCAGGCAGAAACGGCTTTCGGTCTTCATCCTCGTGGCGCGACTCATGCCGGGAATCTCTTTCCTGCTGCCATGGTACATTATCTTTTCCAGGCTGGGCCTGATGGACAGCTATATCGCGCTCATCCTTTCGCACATGCTGATAGCGCTGCCGGTCATCGTATGGATCATGTCGAGCTATTTCGATGGAGTACCGACGGAGCTGGAGGAATCAGCCATGGTCGACGGCGCCACGAGGCAGCGCGCTTTTTTCTCGATAATCCTTCCGCTGTCGGGGCCGGGCATCGTCACGGCGACGACACTTTCCTTCATCTTCTCCTGGAACAACTTCATGTTCTCCCAGGTGCTGAGCATGGAGCGTACCAAGACCCTGCCGATTGCCGTCTACAATTTCGTCTCGTACGCGGAAGTGGACTGGGGCGGCGTGATGGCAGCGGCGGTGGCGATCATGGCCCCTGCGATACTCCTGACGATGCTGTTCCAGAAATACGTTGTCAAAGGGCTGACCATGGGCGCGGTGAAGGGCTGATGGCAGCCAAAATCGACAGGAGAGATAAACATGAAAGAGACAGCTGACATCGGGCTCATCGGCCTGGCGGTAATGGGCCGCAACCTCGTGCTCAACATGAACGACAAGGGCTTTTCCGTCGCGGTCTACAACCGGACGACGAGCAAGGTTGACGAATTCATCGATGACGAGGCGAAAGGCCGCGCGACCATACTCCCGGCCCACACCATCGAGGAGTTCATGGCCCTCCTCAAGCGTCCCCGCAAGGTGATGCTCATGGTCAAGGCTGGCGAGGTGGTGGACCAGTTCATCGAATCCCTGCTCCCGTTCCTGGAGGCCGGAGACATAATCATCGACGGGGGCAACAGCCACTTCCCCGACACAAGCAGGCGCACCGCTTACCTTGCCGAAAAAGGCATCCTCTTCGTCGGTACCGGGGTTTCCGGCGGCGAGGAGGGAGCCAGGAACGGTCCGAGCCTGATGCCAGGCGGCAACCCCGAGGCGTGGCCCTTCATCAAGCCGATATTCCAGGCGATAGCGGCCAGGACCGATTCGGGCGAACCATGCTGCGACTGGGTCGGGCCGGCGGGAGCCGGGCACTTCGTCAAGATGGTCCACAACGGGATAGAGTACGGCGACATGCAGTTGATCGCCGAGGCGTACCACCTGATGAAGTCCCATGTCGGTCTCGATGCGGGGGGCATGAAGGCCGCCTTCGACGGGTGGATGAGGGGCGACCTGAACGGTTACCTCGTCGAAATCGCCTCCGACATCCTGGGGTTCAACGACGATGACGGATCCCCGTTGCTGGAAAAAATTCTCGACACCGCCGGCCAGAAAGGCACTGGCAAGTGGACCGCGGTCGAAGCCCTCGACATGGGCGTTCCCGTCACGCTGATAGGCGAGGCCGTTTTCGCGCGATGCCTGTCGGCACTCAAGGATGAACGCGTCCGCGCGTCGGCCATACTTGGCGAAGGAGAACCGGTACCGTTCAAGGGCAATGTGGCCGGCTTCATTGCTGACCTGGGAGAAGCGCTCCTCGCCTCCAAGCTGGTTTCTTACGCGCAGGGCTACATGCTGATGCGCGAAGCCGCCAGGGAGTTTGGTTGGGACCTCAACTACGGGGGCATAGCGATGATGTGGCGTGGCGGCTGCATAATACGTTCGGTATTTTTGGACAAGATCAAGGCCGCTTTCGACAGGAACCCGGGGCTGGAGAACCTCCTCCTCGACGACTGGTTCAGCAAGACCGAGCTTCACTCCCAGACAGCCTGGCGGAAGATAGTCTCGGCCGGCGTCAATGCGGGCATCCCCCTTCCCGCGATGGGCAGCGCGCTGTCGTTCTTCGACGGCTACCGCACGGCACGCCTGCCCGCCAACATGCTCCAGGCCTTGCGGGACTACTTCGGCGCCCATACCTACGAACGCACCGACAGGCCGCGCGGCGAGTTCTTCCATACGAACTGGACCGGCGAGGGCGGGAACGTTTCAGCGGGCATCTACACGGTATAAGGAGATTGCAATGAGTCTAGCGTTGAAGAAGGATTGCGCATGGTCGCTCGTCGTTCCCACGAGCATGGGCGTCAGGCTCACTCCCGGCAACGGGCAGGCAGTCCATGTCTCCAATAGCTTCATGATGCAGGCCACCAGCGCCGAGACAAACGTGGCCAGCATTGTCTCCTGCCTGGGAATGCCGGTGAAGGTGCTCACCACGTTCGTCAAGGACAGTCCCATCGCGGCATTCATCAAGAGCGATTTACGGGCGCGCAACATGCAGTACGAAGGCGTCGAGGTGCCGCAGGGCGGACCCTGGGGTTATCGCCACCAGTTCAACATCGCCGATTCAGGATTCGGCAACAGGGGCCCCCGAGTCCAGAACGACAGGGCGGGCGAGGTCGGTCGCACCCTGGACGTCAGGAACTTCGACCTGGAGAGGATTTTCGGGAAGGAAGGCGTCAGGATAGTCCATCTTTCCGGCCTGATCGGCGCCCTGTCGCCTGAAACCGGAGCGTTCTGCCTCGAGATAGCGAAGGCGGCAAGGAAGCACGGGACGCGCGTCTCCTTTGACCTGAATTACCGGGCCTCGTTCTGGAAAGGCCGCGAGAAGGAGCTGCACGACCTTTTTGCCGAAATTGCGGGCCTGTCGGACATCCTGGTCGGCAACGAAGAGGATTTCCAGCTCTGTCTGGGCATCGAGGGACCGAAGGCGGGCGGCAAGGGCATATCTGCCCAGATCGAGGGTTTCATCGACATGATAGGCCGGACCCGGAAAGTGTTCCCGGGCACCTCGGTGTTCGCCACCACCTTGCGCGAGGTCGAGGACGCCAACCGCCATCTTTGGGGTGCGATCGTGGTCGACGGGGAAGCGCGGCATGTGGTGCAGCCGCGCGAAATCCGCGTGCTTGACAGGATAGGCGGGGGCGACGGCTTCGTGGGCGGCCTCTTGTACGGCATCCTCAAGGGCTGGGAGAG
>PGXR01000291.1 GCA_002839245.1 Spirochaetae bacterium HGW-Spirochaetae-7
AAGTGGACCGATCCGTGGGGCTGTGTCTGGGAGACACGGACCAGCGGATTTGTCGGTACGGTGGTGGACCATCCGATCAAGGATCTCGACACGCTTTCCGGTTTCGAAGCTCCCGATCCCGACAAGACCACCCACTGGTATCCGGTGACCTGGAAGCACGGGGTATCGCCAACCGGCGGTTCCATCGGCTTCTTCGATTGCCTCCGTTCGGGTGAGATCGGCCACGGCCATACGTTCTTGAAGCTGATCGATATCCTGGGGTACGAACAGGCGTTGTATGCGATGTTCGACGAGGCGCCGAATTTGACAGTGGTGCTGGACAAGCTCATGGCATTCAACCTTGGTCTGGTCGAGCGCTTCATCTCCTATGCCGATGTCGAATGGCTCGGGTATGCCGAGGACCTGGGGATGCAAAGCGGACCCATGCTCTCCCCGGACATGTTCAAGAAGTGGATCATGCCGGTCTACCGGACCATCATGGAGCCGGCGGAGAAGGCCGGGTGTATCATCCATATGCATTCGGATGGGGATATCAGGACTCTGGCGGACGAACTGCTCACCTTGCCGGTCGATGTGTTCAATATCCAGGACAACGCGAACACCTTGCCGTGGTTGCACGGGCATATGAAGGGCAAGGTCGCCCTCGATCTCGATATCGATCGCCAGAGCATCACCCAACAGTCCGATGCGATACTGGTACGACAGTACCTGGCCGATGTATTGCGCCTATTGTACGATCCGGCCGGCGGGTTGATCCTCACCTATGGACTGTACCCCCAGACACCGGCAGGCAATATCGGAGTGATGATGGATTTCCTGGAGGATGTCGCCTCGGGGGAAAAGCCTTGGACACGGTAAGAGGAGGTTCCGCATGGCGGGCAAGAAGGATTTGGTGATGAATGCCGACGGGGCGTCCAAACTGGGCTTTCCCATGTGGCCACAGTTCGCACCCGAGACACTCGAAGCGGTGCAGGAACCCCTGAAAAGCGGGTTGGTCAATTATTGGACCGGCAAGAAGGGGATGGAATTCGAACGGATGTTCGCACAATGGGAAGGATCCGCCTTCGCGGTGAGTTGTACCAATGGAACCGCCGCACTGCATATAGCCTTGGCGAGCCTGGATATCGGTCCGGGTGACGAGGTGATCGTCCCTTCCTATTCGTTTATCGCATCTTCCTTCAGTGTCGTCCAAGCCGGTGCCATTCCGGTATTCGCCGATGTGACCGAGGAGCATACCCTCGATCCCGTCCAACTTCCGAAACTGCTTTCCAAACGCACCAAGGCGATCATCGTGGTCCATCTGTATGGTGTGGTCGCCGATATGGGGCCGATCCTCGAGTTCGCGAAGCAACACGACCTCTATGTGATCGAAGACTGCGCGCAGTGTTTCGGGGGACTCTACAAGGGCAGGAAAGCGGGAACCTTGGGTGATGTCGGGTGTTTCAGCTTCTGCCAGAGCAAGCATTTCACCACCGGTGGTGAAGGTGGCATGGTCGTCACCGACAACGAGAAACTCGCCTGGGATTGCCGGTCGTTCCGTGACCACGGCTACGATGTCCAGCAGCGGTTGAACCTGTTGGCCATGGAGGAGAAGCTTCCCTATGTGCACAATCGGGTGGGATTCAACTATCGCATGACCGAGATCCAGTCGATCATCGGAATCAATGAGCTGAAGCGCTTCGATTCCTGGAACTTGGAACGCAGGCGTGTCCATGCGGCACACTATGATGCCGCTCTCAAAGGTCTAAAAGGAATCAAAGCGGTCCCGGTTGATACGGAGGAACGTCGAAACGCGTACTGGTGGTATCCCATTCTGCTAGATTTGAAGGTGTTGGATATCGATGCGCCGGCATTCAGCAAAGAATTGGTTGCGCTGGGTATCCCTTGTTATGGCATCCAGTGGCCCGAAGCCTACGAGGAGCGCGCCTATAAGGACCACAACGGGTTTGGACGTGTCAAGTTCCCGTTCCGTTCGGTTGAATTTACCGACTCCGACGCCGTAGGGTATGATACAATCGTGTGTAAGGTTGCCAAAGGATTGCGAGCCCAGACATTGAGCTTGTTTTTGCATCCCACATGGGAAAGCAACCATATCCAGCGGTGCATCGATGCGGTTAAGCTCGTCCTGTCGGCCCATTATCTAAGATAAG
>PGXR01000292.1 GCA_002839245.1 Spirochaetae bacterium HGW-Spirochaetae-7
CCCCGCCTCGAGCGCCGCCGATTTGTCCGCGGGAGGGTGGGACCGTATGACCTCGGCCAGGAAGGAGGCGTAGTCGCCGTCGAGGGCTGCCATCGCGGTGCCGGCCCTGTCGGTTATCGACTTGCTCACCGAGGCCGTATACACGGCGAAAAGGTAGGGGAACGACGATGAATCGCCCAGACGCCCGACGGCGTAGACCGTCGCGTCCAGCACGGCCTCGTCGGGACGGGTGCCTGCCTTGAATAGCGTTGCCTGCGTGTCCAGGGAGGAGTTCAGTTCCTTGAGGATATGCTTGTTGCCTATGGCGACCTCAGCCAGTGTCTGAAGGACCGGCACGCGCACCATGTTGTCCTTGTACACGCCGAACAGCTCCCACAGGTGGTCGGCCGCCGGGGCGTATCGATACTTGCGGACCATGTTCACCGACAGGATGGACATGTCCCTGAGCACTGCGTCCGTCGAAAGCAGCGAGGCGTTGCTGAGTATGAACTGGATTGAGGTATCATACAGCGGCCCCATGTCGACGCCCTGGTACGACGAGGCTTCCTTGAGCAGTTCCAGCTTGGTGCCGAGGCTCGACCTTACGAAATTTCGCCTGTACGTGTCGATGAGCTCCGAAGAATCCTGGGCTGCCGCGGTCACGAGACCGAGAGCCAGGATAGCCACTGAGAGTGAACAGCTTTTTCGCATCGTCACCCCTATCATATAGTTTGAACTTGCACCAATGACAGAAGTTACACTGAAAACGGGCGGCCGTCCAGTTCGGGCTCAGGTCGGGCCATGTCGCCGGGGCCGACATTGTAGACGTGCGAGCGTATCATGTTGCGCATCCGGGGGCTCGGAAGCATTATCTCGACGTGGAGCAGCGACTGGTTCTTCCCTGCGTCGTACTCCGCGCCACGGACGGTACCGGAGACCACTATCTGGTCGTCGCCGATGAAGAACTGCGCCTTGACGAGCAGGCCGACCTTCGCCTTGCCCCCGATGAGGATCGAGGTGCCGTCTTCCGAGACATCCTGGACGACGCACTTGAGGCCGGGAACCCGTTCCGGCTTCTCGTACGCTCCCTCGAGTCGCTTGAGCAGGTACAGGTAGGCCGGCATCCTGGAGCGGACGCGGAGCGACTTGCGCTTCTGGGTGCGCATCAGCGATTCAGAATGTCCGAGCTGCAGCACGGGTATGTCCCGTATCCGGAGGTCTTCGAGCACGTAGGTATCGAAGACGTAGCCAGCGTCCTCCTGGCGCCAGAAATAGACCGACACCCTGGAACCTTTCCACTGGAAGCCCGCGGGAATCCTTCCGCCGACGGGGTACGACACGACGAGATAGCGCTCGTTCGAGTCTATCACCGTGGATGAATAGACGCCCACGCCCTCGACCAGTACGCGGATTCGCTGGTTGGCCCTGATGAAACGCGAACTGGCGATGCCGGAACGGTATTTGGGCTGCTCGAACTCGAGTCGCTTCCTGAATTCGTACAGCTTCTCCATGAAGCCGAGGGTCGCGCGGTCACGCTCCTTGCCCTCAGCGCGGAATTTCTTGCTGAAAGCCTTGATGCTCGCGTCGAGCTCCCGGATCGACCACAGGGCCGCGGTCGGGTCGGGAACGCCTGCCAGCCTTGACATCGTGAGTATCGCCCTGGATTCGGAGAGGTTGAAGCCGACTTCCTTGCCGCGCGCAAAGTACTCGAGCGGGGAAAAACGCCTCTCACCCCGCAACAGCAGGGTCAGGGTAACGAGGAGCAGTATGACAACTACGACGAGGAGTACGTTCACCATGGCGGCTCTCCGTTGCTAGAGTATATACTTACGCGATGAATGCAGATAGCGTGCGCCGTCCCTGGCTCGAACCCGTCGTCGTCTCCATCGCGGTCCTCCTCCCGGGCGTCGTGCCCGGAGGTCCCGGCCCTGGAGACGCCGCGGCCTGGCTGGGGGCCGGGGCTTCGCAGGCTTTTTCCCAGTTCGCTCTCCTCCTCGTCATTATCGGCTCCTCCGGGCGGCTTCGTGACTATGGCGTCGGCAAGCTCCGGCCGGGCGACGTGCCGAAGGCGATCCTCCTCCTGGGCGCCGTCATCCTGCTTGCGCGGGTGGCCGCGGCCCTGGCTTCAGCCGGCATTACCGGCGGGACCCTGG
>PGXR01000019.1:0-2357 GCA_002839245.1 Spirochaetae bacterium HGW-Spirochaetae-7
TCCTCGACCACGAGTAGCCGTAGGCGACGACCCAGGGTATGAACACGTGGAAGGCGCTGCCCAGCTGGGCATCCGCTTCCGGCGTCGAATCGATAAGCGACCAGAGGCCGGCCCTGGGGTCGATGAAGGCGCCGTTGAGCAAGCGCTTCTCGTCGCCGTTGACCGGGTTCCACAGCTCCGCTCGATAGGCATAGTTGTCCGCGACACCGCCCGGGTCCTTGGTGCTCTCCACCAGGAGCACGCTGCCGATGCCGCTTTTCGCCCTGATGAAGAGGTGGTAGCCTCCGTCGTCGCGCTGCTCTATCCGGAGGTCCGTAGCCGCTACGGCAAGGTCGTCGGCTACGACCCAGGCCACTGCCGAAACGAGGAGTGCCAAGACTATGGTTGAACCGCGCGGAGCTTTCACCCTTTGAGTTTCGGCGCGAATCAGGTTCCCTGTTAGCTCCAGTATTCAGTCGCGTCCCGAGAGCGCTTCGGCGAGGGCCACGCCGTTTCGGACCACGATGGACTCCAGCCTGCCCAGCCTCTCTTCCCTGTCGCCGTCGGTCTCCGAATCGAGCCCTGAGCGCAGCTTCTGCGCCACTATGCGGGCCGCCGCGTCCGTGAGCCTGTCGCGGCCAAGGCTGCCGTCGGCGAGCGCGGCAAGCAGCGCCGCCCTGACCTCGGCCACGGCCTTGCCCCCGGAGACCATCAGCATGTCGGCTCCGGCGGAAATCGCCTTCACGGCCACCTCTCCGGGGCCGCCCCGGCCGGCCAGCGCTGCCATCACGAGGTCATCGGTCATCACGATGCCGCGGAATCCCAGCCCGCCCTTGAGCAGGCCTATCGTGCGCGCCGAAAGGCTGGAAGGCGACTCGGGGTCGATGGCCGGGACTATGGCGTGCGACAGCATCACCGCCGCCACGCCCGCGCCGATTGCCTGCCTGAAGGGCTGGAGATACGAGCCGTCGAGCTCGGCGAGGGAAACCCTCAGCACCGGGAGGCCTCGGTGTGGATCGGAGGCGGCATTGCCGGGAAAATGCTTGGCCACCGCCGCCACGCCGCCATCCTGGCACGCCCCGATGAAGAGGGCGGCGAGCGACGCGGCCTTCTCCGGCTCGTCGGACCACGACCTGGTTCCCAGGAAGGCGGCGTTGTCCGCGGTCAGCGCCTCGACGACCGGAGCCAGGTTCATCGTGATGCCCAATGCCCGCAGCTCGGTTCCGGCGGCCGCGCCGGCGGCGACGCTTGCGGCCCGGGCCGTAGACCCAGGCCCGCTTCCCATCCGCCGCGCGGACGGAAGCCTCGTAAGCCCTCCCTTGAAGCGGTATACGTCGCCGCCCTCGTGGTCAATGGCGATGAAGGGCGGCAGCAAGCCGCCGGAGGACGGCGAAGCGCCGGTCGGGACGCTCGCGGCCGCGCGGATGTCAGCCGCGAGCGAGGCGACGGACCGTGGATCGGCGGACAGGTTGTACCCGAAGAGCAGGACCGCCCCTGGTCGCATCGCGTCGAGCCTGTCGTAGCTAGGCTTCGACAACCGTTCCACCCCGTCGACGCCCGTCATCATCACCTGGCTGGCCAGCTCTCCGTCGGTCATGGCGGCCACGATGAGGCGCGCCCGTCGCTCGTACGCGTATCGCCCTCCGGGTGCGGCGAGATCCGCTGCTACCGGCGGCATCGCGGATCCCTGGCAACCTATGGCGGAGAGGTACATGATGGCGACGCACGATAGGCGGACGGGACCTTTCATCGGCCGATAATAAGCGGCGACGGGCTGCCGGCGCAAGAGCGGCGCAAGAGCGGACGCGCTATATCGTCGGCACGCCGTCCTCGTCGAAGGCTTTCTCCATCATCGAGAACAGGTCCTCGTCGTCGAGCTCGAGGCCGGGCGCGGCCGCGACTGGCGTCCTCATGACGCGTTCGGCGGCAGAACGGACTCCCCTGGAAAACGGCGCGTCAGGAGTCGTGACCGCTATCGGCGCCCTGCCGGAAATCGAGGCCGAAACGGAAGGGTCTCGCATGATATAGGAAATGTACTCCATGCCGACGCCAAGGTTCCTGGCCGATATCTCGCGCAGCCGCTGGGCGATGACGGCATCGTCCTGGCCGCCTCCCATGTTGACGACGACGCGCGGCCTGAGCCTGCCGAGTTCCGCGAGCGCTTTCTCGCCCGATGCCGTCGGCCCCTCCGGTCCTCCCCGGGCCAGGGCTTCTGCGAAGGCGAGGAAGGTTTCTCCCTGCCCTTCGACCCTGTTGATGGCAAAGTCGACGATGCGGTCGCGCTCTTCGCTGCCCTTGCGGAACGAGCGGAACAGGAGCCGGAAGGCGGCGGTCTTGAGGAACGAATAGGCGTTGAGTATGGCGGGAATTTCGGGGGC
>PGXR01000019.1:2425-21081 GCA_002839245.1 Spirochaetae bacterium HGW-Spirochaetae-7
ACGCCCCGGCGCCGAGGTCGACCAGGACGTAGTCGGCCGTAAGCTCCAGGAGTTCCTTCATTATGCGGCGCTTGGTGAAGAAGTCGAGGTTCGCGGTGCCGGGCAGGAGGTTGTCGCCGGGAACGAGGAACAGGCGGTCGACGCCGGTGGGCACGACCAGGTTCTCGATGCGCTTTTCCTTCTTCCAGACTATCGACCCGACGCCGGGATTCTTGTTCCTCACGCCGAGGCAGGTGTGCAGGTTGGCCCCGCCCAGGTCGAGATCGACGAGGATGACCGTCTTGCCGTACGAGGCAAGCACCGCGCCGAGGTTCGCGGTGAAAACCGTCTTGCCGACGCCGCCCTTGCCGGATGCTACTGGAATGAGTACGCCCACTGCCGCCTCCTTGGGAATTCAGCCTCATATTGGATTGTATGGCCAATCCCGCGCGTCCACAAGTACAAAGCCGCATCGTGTCTTGTAGCCCCGGCCGCTACGCGTTAAAGTAATTGCATGAGACGATTCCTTCCTTTGGCATTCGCCATGGCCGCCGCGAGCGCGTTCCCCTTTTCGTTCTCTCCGACGATACAGGTCGAGGCGGCGTCGCTCGGCGGGCTGTCGTCTCTTTCTGTCAGGAGCGACGTTCGCGGCGCGACGGTATGGCTCGACTATCAGGTCCGCGGCTCCGTACCGCTTGACATGACAGGGCTCGCCCCCGGTTCCCACCTCCTCGTCCTGATGAAGGAAGGCTATTACGACACAGCGATAATGCTCAGCCTGGCTGCCGACACCAAGACCACCGTGACGGCCGCGCTGGAGCTGCGGACCGGTTTCCTGGACGTCCGTACCGACCCGTCCAGGGCCATGGTGATCATCGACGGCGAAACCCGGGCTCCCGGCGTCATCGAGGTCGCGGCCGGACGGCGCGACATTGTCGTCAGGGCCTTCGGCTACCGTGACCAGCCGTATTCTGTCTATGTGCCCGAAAAAGGTTACGCATCCCTGGTCGCGACGCTGGAAAAAGCACCCTTCGAGGCCAGCGACTTTTCCCTGTCGAGGAAGCGTTTCAACCCGCGCAACGCCGGGCTTCGCGGGCAGGTCCGCATCTCCTTCAGCGTGACCGCTCCCGGTTACGCCGATGTCTCCATCGTCGGGCCCGACGGATCGGAGCTCGAGGACTTCGAGCTCGGTCCCTTCGACGATTGGGACCAGTCGTTCACCTGGGCCGGGCTGGCCGAGGACTGGCAGCCGCTGCCTGACGGGTCGTATGCCATGGCGGTATCCTTGCGCCCGGCTGAAGGCGTCGAGGCCTTGCGCGACGACTACCGCTTCGCGGCGGACGTACTGGTCGATTCGGCGATGGTGCTGACGCCATCGGGAGCTTTCGGAGCCATCCCCGGCTCGGCGCACGCGCCCGAAGCTCTCCCTCCCGCCGCGGACGGCTTGCGCTTCGATGTCGCCGGATGGGCGACGGGAGAGACTGGCGGCCAGGCGGAAAGCGGAGGCGGCGCGCTGTCGGCTTCGCTGTCGGTAGAGGGCAAATTCGACGCGGGCCTCGGTGTGGAACTGGGCACCGACGGCATGTCCGCCGTCAGGCTCGGCCTGAGGGTTTCGGCGCCTCTCGCCGCGCCATTCGGGCTTGCCGTCGCGGCGGACGGCCGCATCACCGACGGGGCGGCTTTCAACCCGGCCTGGGCGCGAGTCGGGCCCGTGCTGGGATTGGGCTCGCCGTTCCTCAACGTCGTCGCCATGCCCCGCGTCGGGGCATACTGGGAGGACGGCATGTCGGCCAGGGCCGGGCTGGGCGCCGCCGTCAACGTAGGCAGCTACTCCCTGGCCGCGTCGCTGTCGGCCGCCGTCGAAACCGGGCCGCTTTCGCAAGGTCTTGAGGTAGCCTGGCCCGCCCTGACATCCATCGAGTTGCGCGCGGCTCCGCCCGGTTTGCCGGTGGCGTTCAGGATCTCGGGCGGCCTAGACTGGTCGCCCGAACCCTCGGCCTGGAAGTTCGGGATAGGCTTGACCGCGGTATTCTAGAGTGCGCGCGGGCAGACTGGCTGCCCGCCCGTTGCGGCCCTCCCCTTGCGGCCCGCCGCGTTCAGGACACGGCGCCGAAATTCATGAAGATGTTGGGAAGCCGCCGCCTGAGCACTTCGTACGACAGGTACTTCTTGCCTATGGCGAAGTTCTCCGCGACGCGCTTCCGTTCTTCCACCGGGTCGGACAGCACCCGTGCCACGTCCTTGACCACGGAATCGGTAACGTACCCGTCCATCACCGTCGTCCTGAAGCCCAGCGGTTCTATATCCTGCGCGTAGATGGCATAGCGGTTGACCAGGATGGGCTTCCTGTAGAATATCGCCTCGAGGAACGCGTTGCCGAAGCCTTCATACGTTGACGGATACGTGACGAAGTTCGACCTGACGTACGCGTCCCACAATGAATAGACCTTGCCTCCATCCGCGCGCGTTCCGCGCTGAACTCCTATGAGTTCCGGGCGGACCAGCAGTTCGACATCCATGAACTTGGCGTAGTCGAGCACGCGCTTCTGGTATTCGTCGCCTTCATCCAGCTCGGGGTGCGATATGAGCAGCTTTCCCTGCGAGCCGGCATCGAGGGCGTTGTACCGCGCCACCAGCTCGATGGCGCTCTCTATGCCCTTGCGCGCGATGATCCGCGTAGGCTGGAGGAACAGCACGTCGCTGTCCCCGAGTCCCAGCTCCGCGCGCATTCCCGCGTTGTACTCGTCGGCGACCGTCGGCGCTTCGTCGAAGTTCCAGACATTGGGCATCATCACCGACGAGATGCCGCACCTGAACGCCAATTGCCTCCTCGCCTCCGAATTGATGACGACATGGGAAATGCTGTGAAGCCTCGGAGGAAACGCGCGGACGATGTAGTCCTCCGCGCAACCGGTCATGAAGCGCTGCCTTTCCCACGCGAAGTCATGGTTGTGGGCCACCGTCGGCATCTCGAGCTCGGCCACCAGTTCGGCAAGGGCTACGCCCAGTGGTATGTTCACCGGGATGGCGAAGGCGTTCTCCACGACAAGCACGTCTATCCTGAAATCCTTGACGAACTCGTACAGGGCCACCTTGAGCTTGCCCTTGATTTCCCCGACCTCGGCGGTCAGGCCGCGCCTTCTCGTGCTACGGTCGAAGATCTCGTTCTGCAGTTCCACGATGCGCGGGTGCCTGAAGAACGCTTCCTCGACGACTCGCGACCGCTCGGGAAACCAGTCGCTCTTGCCCGAGAAAAAGAACGTCTCGTAGCCCAGCTCGATAAGCACATCGTTCCACTTCCAGGTCTCCAGCGACACGCCGTCGGTTCCCTGGAACCGCGTAGAAACGAAACCCACCCGCCTTATGTCCCGGGTCCTCGTCAGATACATAGCAGCCTCCCCAATTCGGCCCATGACTGGACGACCGTCGACGGCGGGCAAGCGGCCACCCGCGGGTCGTCGAGCCTCGGCTTGAACGAGCGCGCGTCGCCGCAGAACAGGGCGGTCATCATGCCTGCCTCGCTGGCCGGCACGCAGTCGTTGCGCGCGTCGTTGCCGACGTACAGCACCCTGTCCGCGGGTACACCGCGCGCCGAGAGCCGTCTGGCCAGTTCGTCGAACATCCACCGGTCGGGTTTCGCGCGGCCGCCTTCGTACGACCACATGACCAGCTCGGGATCGAATCCCAGGACGTCCCCGAAAGCTTCCTCGATGAACAGCAATGTATAGAATTGAGCATTCGACACTATTCCCAAAGGCAGGCCACGGGCGGTACAGGAAAGGATGAAGCCGGAAGCGCCGGGCATCGCCTGGCAGCGGTTCATCGTGCATTCCCAGGCAACGCAGGTCCTCGCGCCGTCCTCGAGGCTCATGTCCAGGGCGCGAGCGAAGACCGAAGGCGCGTCGACCTCAGGCCAGGGAAAGCCCACCGTCCGCCCGCTTTCGTGATCGGCCGCGACAATCTCCCTGAGGCGTTCGGCCATGTCGTGGGGAAAGGCCTTGCCCGCCGAGTCGACAGCGAGCTCGGCGTCGATAGAATCGGCCCCGAGGCCTACCTCGCCTTCCGGGCTGGCGAGGATCGTCCCGTAGACGTCGACCGCGATTGCCAGCGGCGGCCTGGGCAGGGCCTTGCCGAGGAACTGCCGCAGGGACTGCGGCACTTTGGCCGGAGCGATGTAGCTGTCCCCGGACCTGTGCGTGATCCCCCGTTCCGCGATCGTCCGGCGAAACTCATCGAGCAAGTCTCCTGACGGTTCAAATGCCGACGCCATTGAAATCCTCCGCGCGCAGGTACAGGCCAAGGAGCGCTTCCTTGTCGGGCGGGGCGCCGCCGCCACGCTCGAGAATGTCGCGATAGAGAGCCATGAGCCTCTGGCCGTAGGCCGCTTCCGACCACGGCGCCAGGCATTCCCGTGGCTGAGGGCTTCGATCATCGGCTACGGCATCCCAGCCTTCGAGTCGGGGATTGACCGCGTCGAACCTTGAGCGGGCGCGCCTGTCGCCGGACAAGGCGCGCAGGGCCTCCGTCTGGGCCTCTTCGTCCAGCCTCCCGAAATCCGCCCCGGCGCCGTTGCCTTCGAGGATGTCGTCGACGACGGCGCGGGCGAACCCATCCTCAAGGCCATGGTACCGATAGGCGTCTGCCGCCTTCTCCATCACCTCACCGACGCGCCGGGCGAAACTATCCTCGTCGAAAAGTTCACGCGGCGTCGCGATGAAGTCGTAAAGGTCTGGGAACGCGAGCCCCGCGGCCTCGAAATCCGCCGTGACGCGGGGCAGCCGGCGGCCGAGGGTCAGGCGTCCCCTGGCTATAGGCTCGAGGTACGACAAGCCGAAACCTTCCTTGACCGAGGTAGTCAACACCGCGACCGACTCCGCGTACAGCGCGTCGAAGTCATGGTTCAGGCCGATGCCGAAACGGATGGGAGCGCCGAGTTCGGCGGCGAGCGAGCGCCAGGCGTCGTAACGCGCCACATTCCGCTGGCCCGTCGGCGGCAGGGTCATGCCTACCTTGCTCCCTTTCCTCGCGAACATCGACAGCAGTATAGCCTCGCCCAGATTCTTGCGGCGTATTCCCCTGACCGGATAGAGCAGCAGGCCGGGACCCCGCGGGCGGGCGGGCTCCCTGTTCCTGTCTGGCGGCGGACACGGTACCGGATCGGGCAGGAAGGCCACCTCGGAGGCTCCGGCCTGGCGGAGCGCCTCGACGTCGAAGCGGTTGATCGCCGCCCAGCGTACTCCGTCGGGATAAGGCGCGAAGGAATAGACATCCGGCCGCCAATCCTCCGCGAGGTCATGCACGTGGAGAAGAAGCCTTCGACCGGTCGCCGCAAGCTCGGCAAGGGCGGGCAGGAACGACGCGTTCTTGCGGAGCGTCGGATTATGCACATGGATGACGGTATCTTCGCCCAGGGCATCGGCTTCGCGGCGTATCGCATCCGCGATGGCGGCGACCCGGCGCGGTTCGGGTCCGAAGTCTGTCGCATCGTAGCCAAGGGCAGGCTCCACGGTTACCGTGCCGCTGCGGGAAACAGTCGAAGGCGGTGCCTCCCCGGAGAGTATCGCCGCGTCCACCCCGAGTGAAGCCAGGGTCGACAACTGGTGCCGTATTACCGTCGTCACGCCGCCCGGGCGAAGGTGGTAATGGACGACGAGGACCTTCACGACAAGCCCGCCCGATTCGGGAATTTGGCGATATACTCCGGCAGCCCGGCGATGGGCGGCCGCTCGATGATGTCGACGCGGCTTTCCTTCCGGCGGTAGGCACCGGCCTCGAGCTCGAACTGTATCATTGTCTTGAACAGCTCTCCGGCCATGGACGCCTTGCCCGATGCTTCGAGCTTGGCGAGGAAGGTCTGGATGATGCCGAACGACATGCGCCCGAGTGCCACGGTGGTCTGGTTCCTGTGCACGCGCTTGTCCAGGTCTACCTGCGCCATGGCGTCCATGCCGAATTTGCCGTAGATGTCCATAAGCATGCTCGTCTCGACACCGTAGCCTATCGGGAAGGGAATGGAGTCGAAGCACTCCCTGAAGCCGGCGTACTCGCCGGACAGGGGCTGGATGAACTGCGCCAGCTCCGGGTAGAAGATGGAGAACAACGGCCTCGTTACGAGTTCGGTGACGCGGCCACCGCCCGACGGCTTGATGGTTTTCTGGTCGAGCGCTATCGGCCTGTCGTAGAAAGCCTTGACGAAGCGGACCTCGTCGTCGACGAGCAGGGGGCCGAGCAGCCCGTAGACGAAGCGCGGGTGGATGTTCTTGATGTCGGCATCGACGTAGACGATGATGTCGCCCTCGAGCACGTACAGCGCCTTCCAGAGGTTCTCGCCCTTGCCCTTGTACGGCTCGATGTCCGGCAGTATGTCGGCGGCCAGGTAGACCTTCGCCCCGAACTCGGCGGCGACCTCGCGGGTCCTGTCGGTTGACCCGGAATCGATGACGACTATCTCGTCCACGAGCGGGTAGCGCAGCTGGAGTTCGCTGCGGATGATGACGATTTCCTTGGCTATCGTCGCCTCTTCGTTGAGCGTCGGGAAACACAGCGAAACCGACAGGCCTCGCTCCTTCTTGCGCTTGACGAGAGCCGCGACGTCGGAAAATTCGCCGTGGTGGAAAGTATTCCTTGAAAGCCAGTCCCCCGAATCATGCATCGCAGGCATCCTCGTCCATCTCCAGCATGATGCCGACCAGCTGCGCCAGTCCCTTGTACAATGAACGCAGGCTCGCGTTCGAGCCTTCCTGGTGGTAGTCGCTGCCGTTAGCGACGCCTATGGTGATCGAGGGGATACCGCGTTTCAGGAAATAATACAACTCGGAGACGCTCGGGTAGACGGCGGGTTCGAGGTCGAGGGCGCCGAACACTTCGACGGCGGCTTTCGTCAGCGGATGGGTCCAGCCAAGGCTCTCGGCGCCGAGTTCGGCCGCCACGTCGTATTCGACGTCGACACGGCGCTCGTAGCGGACCAAGTCGAGTATGGAAGCGACCTTGGCCGAGAGCGAGCCGAGAGCCTCGTTCGACGTGCTGCGCAGCTCGATGCCTATCCTGGACGTGGTCGCGGGAGACCCGTACTTGTAGCCGCCGCGTATCATGCCTATGTTCACCGTCGTCTCCGGCTTCTGGGGAAGCTCGAGCGAAAGGAGGCGGTCCATTATCTCGTTGGCGATGATGATCATGTTCGACGGGGCTCCGTGCGAGCCTGGCCTCCGCTCGCATATGATGTCGGCCCGCACGACGGCCTCGCTGAAATAGTTGAGGCGCCCCAGCTCGCCGCCCTTGACGATCAGCGCCGCGTACGGCGTGGCCGACAGCGAGCCGAGGAACCGGTCGACGAGCACCAGGTTCTTGCCGTCCCGCATCGTGTTCGCGACGCCGGCGAGCATCACGGTGGACTTGAGCGCGATTCCTTCGCGCCTGAATATGTCCGGCAACGACATCACTGCCGCGGCGCCTATGGCGTTGTCCATCAGCCCCGGTCCGACGATGGAGTCTCCGTCTATCGCGTAATGTATGTCCCCCGGCGGGGTATACAGGGAATCGAGTTCGGCGCAGACGAGGATGGGAGGGCGTGACGGGTCGGTACCCTTGATGATGCCGATAGGGTTGCCCAGCGGGTCGGTCGTGCACTCGTCGACGCCAAGCTCGTTCATGCGGTCGGCGAAGAACCTCGCGCGGACCGAGTAGTCGACGCTCGACATCTCGTCGTCGCTCTGCCACGTTCCCGCTGACGAGGGTACTTCTCCCAGGAGGACGACGTTCCCTATCAACAGTTCCTTCATCGAGGCGAGTGAGGCCTCGAGCGCCCTGATCCTGTCGGGCAATCCGCTCTTTCCGGAATTTTTCAGCATCGACCCCCTTCATGCAATGGTTCAAGTATACGGGATGAAGGAGGCGATGGCAAACCGCCGGATTCCGCGCTACTATGGCCGCATGAATGGATCAGAGCAGGCATTCCGCCGTTCAGTCTCGATGGCCTTCGACGGCGACGGGCCCGTCCTTTTCGACCGCCTGCCGCTGGACCCTCCCCGCGTGGAGACGGCCCTTGGCAGGGAATTCGTCATCATCCCCGGGGCAGGCCTCGCCGCCTTGGCCGGACGAGCCTTCCACGACATGCAGTTCCTGCACCGCGGCACTACCCTCGAAGCCCTGGCCCGGGTCGCCTTCGACCCCGGTTCCGACGAGCGCGACCGCTACGTCGCCGGAGCCCAGCTCGACAACGCCGCGCTCAGCGCCGCGGGAAGGTTCCCCATCTGCCAGGATACCGGCACCGCCGCCGTCTACGGATGGAAGGGCGACAACGTACTTGTTGACTTCGCCGGCTGGCAGGCCGACGGCGATGCAGACGGCAAGGCCGACGATGCCGACGCTCTCGCCAAAGGCTCCCTGGCCACCTGGCAGGCCGACAGGCTGAGGAACAGCCAGGTCGCGCCGCTGCCTGATTTCGGCGAGAAAAACACCGGCAACAACGCGCCGTTGTCGACGCACATCGCCTCAGTCCGCGGCGGCGAGTACCGCTTTCTTTTCGTCGCAAAAGGCGGAGGTTCAGCCAACAAGACAGCCCTGTTCCAGAAGACCAAGAGCCTCCTTGGGCCCGACGCCTTTGCCGAGTTCGTCCGGACCGCGATAGGCGAGCTTGGCGTATCGGCATGCCCGCCATACCGGATCGTCGTCGTCCTGGGCGGCCAGAGCCCCGAGGAGACGGCGCTGGCCGGCAAGCTGGCGAGCTCGGGCGCGCTTGACGCCCTGCCGTCCGCCCCCGGCGCCGAAGGAGGCCCCTACCGTGACCGCCAGCTTGAATCCGTCGTGATGGAAACCGCCGCCCGGTCAGGCTGGGGCGCCCAGTTCGGCGGCCGCTTCATGGCACGCGACGCCCGCGTCGTCAGGCTTCCCCGCCACGCCGCCAGCCTGCCCGTCGTCGTGGCCGTGTCGTGCTCGGCCCATCGCCAGGCGTACGCCTACATAAACCGCGACGGCTGGTTCCTCGAGCGGCTTGCCGGACCCGGCGACCTGGCGCGCATAGTCGAATCCGCCAGGGCCAACGCGGGCATGACGCCATCGGCCGGCGCCGCTACCGGCCTGGCACCGGCCGACGGCCACCCGGCAACCGGGTTCGGCGCCTTCAGCACGGCGCGCCGCGTCGACCTCGGCGAGCCCGGCAGCCCGGAGACAGCCGCCGCGATAAGGAGCCTCCGCGCCGGCGAACTGGTCGAGCTATGGGGCAAGGCCGTACTTGCCCGCGACGCCGCACACGCGCGGCTCCAGGCCATGATCGACAAAGGCGAGACGCTCCCCGGCTGGACCCGCTGGCCCGCCTTCTACGCCAGCCCCACCGAAACGCCTGAAGGCGCCGCAGTCGGCTCGATAGGACCGACCACCTCGAAGCGTATGGACTCCTACCTTGACGCGTTCGGCGCACGCGGCATTTTCCCGCTGACCATAGGCAAGGGCGAGCGAGCGCCCGTCTGCGCGGCAACCTGCGCCAAGTACGGCACCGCCTACCTGGCCGCGGTGGGCGGAGCGGCCGCGCTCGCTGCCTCGCGCTACGTGTCGTCATGCGTCGTCATAGCCTGGCCCGAGCTGGGCATGGAGGCGGTGCGGCTCGTGGAGTTTACCGGCCTGCCTGCGCTGGTGGCGGTGGATTCAGCAGGCAACGATTACTACGCGAGCGGCAGGAAGCAAGACCTCTCGTAAGAAACAAAATTTCATAAACCAACCGCCGTGCGGGCCCCGCCTTGGCGCAACGACGCTTGGCCTGGAAGACGCTTTACAACCGGGCTTATTTCACGACGCGTCGGACCGGCTATCAGGTACAAAGCAGCCCTCGGGGGACAGGTAGCCGAACTCCCGGCAGACGAATACTATACTGAAAAGCACGTCCGCGCCGCCGCGTCTTCAATGACGCCGCGGTGCGGACGTGGTTGTAACACGGCTAGGTTTTTACGACAGCGGGTTTCTTCTTTCCGGTTGCGGCGCGCCGGCGCGTAGGGGCCAGGGGGCCGAGTTTTTCCAGTTCGTCGGGGGTGTCGTAGAAGGCGACCTCGCAGACGCCGCGGAGGTCGCTCACCCAGGAGTCAAGCTCCTTGAGCTTGCGGTCACGTTCGGCAGTGGAGGCCTGGGCGGAACCGGACTCGTATGCATGTGTCGTGTACTTCTTCATTACGTCATCGACTACCTTCTTCTCGTCTCTGAGCCTGTCTTTCGTGTAGCCGAAGACCGCAAGCCCGTCCGTGAAACGTTTATCTCCCAGCATGTTTTCGTAGAAAGTGCCTGCCTGGTCGTACCAACCGGAAAAGCTCTGCTTTCGCGTACCCATGAGCCTGAGCGCCGCGACGCCCTTGGGGTCGTCGCCGAGTGCGATGCGGGCAAGCTTCAGGGTCTTGGAGTACACGACGTTGGCGGTAGCCCAGGCACCCGAGAACTCGGCCGACGCTTCCATCTTCTCGCCGTACTCGAGGCTTGTACGCTTGGAAAGCGAGTCGGCCGCATCGACCAGGTCGAGGCCTTCCTTGAACCTCGCTTCCGTATACCCGTAGCCCGACAGCACCGAGGACATCTCGGGCAGTCCGGCCGCGTTCTCGACGAGCGTCCTCGCTCCCTGCAGGAACTTCGATCGCGACGATTTTGGCATGATGGTTTACCTCCTACGAATATACAAACGGCCGCCAACGGCAGCCTTATCTTCGAGGATGGGAAATCTATGCAGCGAGGATAGGAATAAACAATTTTCGAAATGGTCCCCCCGGTTCCGGCTGTCGTTCCCCCACGACGTTCTGTCGTTCCCACTCGGCATTCAGTCGTCCCCCCGGTTCATTCTGTCGTTATCCTGGGGCGTTGGACCATTCTTCCACGACCCGCAGGCGTTCCCCCGCGACTTGGGAACATTCCCCCGCGACTTGGGAACATTCCCCCGCGTCGTTCCGTTGTCGCCCGGCGTCGTTCGGCCGTTCCCCCGCGACAATGAGCCATTCCCCGACGCCATGGGCATCGGTGCGCGGCGTTCGAGTACGGCGAGACGGGCGTTGGTGGTATCGGCAGAAGCAACGGTATCGGCAGGGCCATGGCAGGAGAAGTCGAGGCGGCGGGCAAGCATCGTGCGGCGAAGCGTCGCCACGGCACTCATGGGAACCTCCGGGCTTTTTGAACTCGTTCTATCATATAGTCGCAGGCGCTATGGGCTGAGTGTAGCCCCGGAGCGATGGTTGTCAAGGAAAAGGTGGGGAAAATATCGAAATAAATATGAGTCGCTAACGCGGTAGCTTGCGAGGCGATCGAAGGCAGACTACCGTACCGGCCCGCGATCGAGCCGGGATACCCGTCAGCGTGTATACCATATCGCTGACGAATCGCTTGAACGACTCGTTCTCCACGTACTGTTTGTACACCTGCGTGTCGTCCAGGAGGAGGGTCTGCATGACCTTCGCGAGCGCCTGGTCATGAGCCATCCGCGCAGTATGGGGCGTGTTCTCCTTGGCGTCACGGTAGGCGGGATCGGCGGCTACCTGAGGGGCGATCTCGTCACGGATACGTTTGCTTACGCGGTCGGCGTCGGTGAACAGGGTACCGAATTGCTCGTTGAACGATTTGATTATGCTGCTCAGGCGGTCCATCTCGGCCTCGGGCGTATACCCGCCCGTTTCGGTACGAACCGGCTCGATCTCGCCGTCCTCGTCCTCCAGCGCTATCCTCTGGATGGCCTTCTTCTCGACGCGGTAGCTGTCCATGTCTATCGTCTCGAGTATTCCCCTGGCAAGGTCTTCCTCCTTGGGCGCGGGAAGCTTGGGGACGAGCAGGTTCAGGAAGATCGACAGCTTCTCCCATCCTGCGTTGCCATAGCTCAGGATGGCCGACAGGAAGGCGTAGGTTCGGCAGAAGACCTTGGCCTTGCTCTTGAAGTCAACCTGGCCATCCTCGTCGAGGCGATCGACGTATTCGGCCACGCAGGCGTCGAGTATTGGATCGAGGGCCGGGCGGTCAGCGCCGGAGAGGAAGCCGGCGACGAGTCCGTCAACCTGGGCCTGGGCGTACACCTGCACCCCGTCGAGCGCGGCCTTGAGGTCATGCAGCTTGTTCGGGTCGGTCTCGTCGGCAAGCAGCGTGGTACGGTAGTAATCCTGGAAGGCGTAGGTTATGGCCTCGGCATTGTTCTGGAAGTCGAGCACGAAACAGTCGTGCTTCTGAGGATGCGCCCGGTTGAGCCGCGACAGCGTCTGTACGGCCTTGATGCCCGACAACGGCTTGTCCACGTACATCGTGTGGAGGAGCGGCTCGTCGTACCCGGTCTGGAACTTGTCGGCGCAGACGAGGAAGCGGTACGGATCGTCCTGGATATTCTTCTCGATGTCTCCGCTCGGGAAGCCGTTGAGAGACGACTCGGTAACCTTGGCTCCGCCGTACTCGTGCTCGCCGGAGAAGGCGACGATGGCCTTGTATGGGCTCTTGCGCTCGATCAGGTAATCGCGAATGGCGTGAAAGTACTGTATGGCCCGCTCGATGCCGTTGCATATGACCATGGCCCGCGCCTGGCCGCCTATCTTGCCGGTCGCCATGACCTGCTCGTGGAAGTGGTCGACCATTATCTCGGCCTTGAGCCTGATGGCCTGCTCGTGGCTCTCGACGTACTTGCGCAGCTTCTTCCTGGCCTTCTTGGTGTCGAACTCGGGATCGGCCTCGGTCTTCTTGACCAGCTTGTAGTAGCTATCCACCGGCGTGTAGTAGCGCAGGACGTCCAGGATGAAGCCCTCCTCTATCGCCTGCTTCATCGTATAGCAGTGGAAGGGCCGGTGTCTGACCTTGCCTTCGGGGTCCGGCGGCAGCACCTCGCCGAACAGTTCCAGCGTCTTGTTCTTGGGCGTGGCGGTGAAGGCGAAGTAGCTGGCGTTGGCCAGCAGCCTGTGGGCTTCGATACGAGCCTCGAGCGCCTCGTTTATCGTGTCCTCGGGATCGGGCGTTTCGCCATCCGCGGGCGTGACGCCGGACCGGTCGTGGCCGGAGAGGGCCTGGCTCATGGCCGCGGAGGTTCGCCCGCCCTGGCTGGAATGCGCCTCGTCGATAAGGATGGCGAAGCGCCTGCCCTCGTCGAGCGTTATCTCGTTGAGAATGAACGGGAATTTCTGTACGGTCGATACGATTATCTTCTTGCCCGACTGTATGAAGCGCTTGAGGTCGCCGGAATGCTCGGCGTGCCCGACCGTCGCGCTCACCTGCATGAAGCCCTTGATGGTCCTCTGTATCTGCTTGTCGAGGTTACGGCGGTCCGTCACCACGATCACCGAGTCGAAGGTCTCTGTTCCATCGCGACTCTTGAGCCCTATGAGCTGGTGCGCCAGCCAGGCTATGGAGTTGGACTTGCCCGAGCCGGCCGAATGCTGGACGAGGTAGCGGTGGCCGACGCCGTGCTCGCGGGCGTGCGACAGCGCCTTACGCACCACGTCGAGCTGGTGGTAGCGGGGCCACACCTGCTTGCGCTTCTTCCTGCCCGTTCGCTCGTCCTTCTCCTCGAATATCTGGGCGTAGTTCTCGATGATGTCGGTCAGCCCCAAGGGGGCAAGTACCTCCTCCCAGAGGTAGGCTGTCTTGAGCCCCGCGGGGTTGGGAGGGTTGCCCGCGCCGTCGCCGTAGCCCTTGTTGAAGGGCAGGAACCACGAGGCCTTGCCTCGAAGCTCCGCGCACATCATCACCTCGGCGTCGTCCACGGCGAAGTGCACCGCGCAGCGGCCGAACTCGAAGAGGCGCTCGCGCGGGTCTCGGTCGCGCCTGTATTGCTCCACCGCGTCGGCCACCGTCTGCTTGGTCAGGCTGTTCTTGAGCTCGAAGGTGGCTATAGGCAGGCCGTTGATGAAGAGGCAGAGGTCGAGCGCGCACCGGCTCTGGTCGATGCCATAGGCGAGCTGGCGGGTAATGGAGAAGCGGTTCCGCTCGTACAAGGAAGCCGCCGTGGCATTGCCAGGCGATGGCGTCCCGTAGAAAAGGTCGAAGTGCACGGGGCCGTGGTCTATCCCCTTGCGGAGCACGTCTATGACGCCGCGCTTGCCTATCTCCCCGGATAGTCGGCCAAGGAACTTGAGGCGGTTCATGTCTCTAGGATCGCTCGCGTCGGCCAAGGCGAGCTTCACGAATGCCTCGGGCTGCGTATCGCGGAGGAAGGCGAACAACAGCGGCGCGTCGACGGCGTAGGCGCGGTCGTAGTTCCTGGGGCTACCGGCGATATAGCCTGAGCCGCCGTAGGGTGGAGCCAACTCGGCGACGCCGTCCGCGGCTACGGACAAGCCATCGGTTCCGGTCATGTGCCTGACGATCAGGGTCTCGAGGCCTTTCTCGCTCGTGTCTGTGGGCATTCTCAGTCTCCTGTGACCAATAGCTGCATCACGATGCGCGTCAACGCCTCTTTTTCATCAGGGCGGCTTTCAGCGATCATCAGTGTCAATGCGACCAAGGTGGCATTTGAAACGCGCGGCGTTCCATCGACTTTCTGCAGCGCTCCATTCCGTTCCAGAAACCAGAGGAACAAGGCGGCGCCGATCCGCTTGTTGCCGTCGACGAAGGCGTGATTCTTGACCAGGAAATAGAGCAGGTGCGCGGCCTTTTCTTCGAGCCCATGATAAAGCTCCTCGCCATCGAAGGTCTGCATGATCGCCCCGAGCGCTCCGGCCAGGCTGGAGTCCTTTTCCATACCGAACAGGCTCGATGCACCGGATCGCCGTTGCAGCTGCTCGACGATGCGGAGAGCTTCATCGTAACCGAGCGCGTACGTTGCCGGCAGGACCGATCGCGGTTTGACGACCCGCTCGTGGTCGTAATCATCGAGCAAACCGAGCGCCTGGTTGTAGTCGCCGACCACCGCCAACAGCGCCTTCGCCTCATCGTCCGACAGGTCCCGACGCCGGGCCGTATCGACTATCAGACGGACCGCCTGGTTGAGGTCCCGCAGGCGCTTTTCATTGAGGGAGTAGCCCTTGACCAGATGGTCGCGCAACACGCGGGTAGCCCAGATACGGAACCGCGTGCCTTGCTTCGAGTTGACCCGGTATCCCACGGAGATGATGGCGTCGAGGTTGTACAGCCGCACCCGGCGACGGACCTGCCGCTTTCCTTCATCTTGAACTACCGAGGATTCCTCGGTATTTGAGGATTCCTCTAGTTCACCTTCGTCATAGATATTACGGAGATGAAGGCCGATCGTATCGCTGTCCTTGTCGAACAGCCGTGACATCTGTCTTTGGCTCAACCACAGGCTGTCGTGTTCGAGGCGCACGTCGATAGAAACCTGCCCATCGGCCGCCTGATACAGGACCATCTCCCCGTGCAGGCCTCCGAGAGTCTCATCGCTCATGCCTCGACCTCCTCGTCAGCGGCTTCCAGGTCAACCTCGTCATCCAACGCATCGGCTTCCGTATTCTCGTCTACGATAGCCTCGTCAGGCAGGCGCGAGGCGGCCTCCCGCACGTCGAGCTTCCCCGTCACCACGTCCGCGACGAGGCGGGTGCGGTACTCGCGGAGGAGGTCGATCTCGCGTTCGAGACGGGAGATGGCGGATTCGAACGATGCGGTTTTTGATTCGATGCAAGCGACGACCCTCTCTTGTTCTTCAACTGGAGGGAGCGGGATTCCCATGTCGCCGATTCTTTCCACATTCAAGTTTCCTTGCGTATTCACAGGAGCTTCAAGCAAAAATTCAGTTTTCATGCAAAAAAACAACAAGTAAAGGTAATCACGCTCAACACGCTTAGCTGGCACAAAGCCAACGATGGAATCAGGAAAACAGGCATTGAAGGTCAACACCGCGACTTCGCCAATGCTTGCCGCGATTGTCATGACTAATGTTCCTGCTGGGAACAGCTTGCTTACTGCGAGCCCTTTTTCATTTAGGGTTTGGCTGAACTTCGTGATGTACTTGGGAGCTTGAGCGACAGATCCTGTTTGGATGAATGGGTAGGGACCATCATAAAGGGAGGGATCATTGCGCGGTCGATGAGAGAACTTCCCTCGAAGAATGCGAGACACCTGTTTAATCCTCCAAACCTCCCAATGCTCCGGTATCTCCCCGAGCCAGGGAATGCCGGAATCCTTGAGGCGCACGTTAGGGTCCAAGCCTCGGGTGACGGCGCGGTGGAAGATGGCCTGCTTCTGCTCGCTTAAGAGCGCGATGACCTTGCGCTTGGCCTTGATGGCGCGATCTAGCCATCCATTGGCCCAGTCCAGGAAGCGGACGATGGCGGCTTGTTCGGCGGGGGGAGGGAGCAGTACAACCAAATTCCTCAACTCATCATGGATACCCAGCCATGGCGTGAAAGCGCATCCATCGCAATCTTGATCTGTCGTGGCGAGAATTGCTTTTTTCGTTCGTTCCATCGATACACCGTATCGATCACTTTGTCCGAACTCGTAGCACGTTCTTGCTGTATTACCCAATGAACTGTCGACAGCAGCTCCAGCCCGAAGGGAGTCTCGAAGCCTTCCACAAGCTCGGCCACTCTTTCGATTCTTTTACGGGTGTCAGGCTTGTCGTTCAGAAAGCGAGACGAGTCATCCAGGGCGGCGGGTACCAAAGAGATCTGTTTTCCTGGCGCGTCCCCTCCGTCCAGGTAGCCCACGATCAGGTGGCCCTCTATCGCGTGGAGCACATGACGGAGGTTTTCGGCGTACGGGCCGTAGTCCGCCTTGACATAGCGCAAGCGCAGCGGTTCCCCCGCTTCCTGCAAGAAATACATGAGCTTGTGAACCTCAAGCAGCGTAATGAAAGGATCGAGGAGCCCGCTTAGGTATCGCTCGATCAGACTCACCAGAGCCGCTCGACCGGGTGTCATTCGGGGTACGTCGGTAGACGTGTTCGCCCGTGCCCCGACGGGATAGCCCTGCGGCTCATATACAACAGCCTCCAACTCGGGGAACTCCGACAAGGCCGTCTCGATCCTTGGTTTCACCTCGTTCCAATCCAGACCGCCAAGCCCGCAGCCGAGCGGCGGAATGGCGATGGAACGGATGCCGCGTTCGCGAAGCTCCTGCTTCAATGCGGTCAAGCCCGTCTCAATGTCTTCAAGGCGGCTTTTACCCTTCCAATGCCGCTTCGTGGGGAAATTGATGATGTACCGGGGATTGATCATTTCCTTGGTTTCGTAGACGAACATCCTGCCGGGGACGACCTCTCCGCGCTTGCATGCGGACGCATAGGCCTTATAGTTCGCCGGGAACGCGTTCTTGAACTGCAGCGCGATCCCCCGGCCCATTACCCCCACGCAGTTGACGGTATTGACCAGGGCCTCAACATCTTCCGTAAGGATAGACCCCGACGTGTACTCGATCATGCTTCCCCCGTATTCAATAATACCATTCCTTGCGGATTTGTACAGTTGGCTTATGGGCCGCCCGCACCAGGTTCGCCTCGACGAGTTCCTTTGAGGCGCCATCGATGACACCTATTCTTTCTATAAATTCCCAAGGGAGCATGCGTTCAAGAAGGAATTCGGCTTGCTTGCCGTCCTTGCACGCGTGCCAGTCAGTGGCATGGATGGCCGTCCAATCCAGACGGTCGAGGCGTTCGGGGTCCGCCCAGTCGTTGAAGAAGTAAGCCCCCGCGTTCGCATCGGTGAACGCCCACTTCTGCCCCTTTGTGCGGGCCCATGCAACGGTCCGATTGAAATCCACCTCAAGGTGAACAACCTGCCGCTGACCACCTGTATACCGAAGATCCGGGTGATTCCCCTTGTAAATCACATAGAGCATCACCGACCGCGGACAGAAGTAGAAGGGAACGCAATCGCCGACATGAAGGCCCGGATGGCTCGAGAGTGTCAGTTCCTCGAGCCTTCGTTTCTTTATCTTGTCTATTCCTATCGAGGTTCCATCAAGCTCTCTCTTGTACCGCTCGGCGTCGCTCCACAGACAACCATCGGCCAGAATAGACGGCAGGCGATCGAGGTGGGCAATGTGGTACACCTTGGGATTCGCCGGAACGGCCATCATTCCTTGTCCGGCAACTCATCTTCAGTATCGACGTCGGCTACAAGATCGCGGATCTCTGCCATTCTGAGCGCTGACTGGGCGACTCTCGTGACGACGGCGTCCAGGGATTCGCCCAGGTGGCAACGCGCCTGGAGCATGCCCCGGTAATATTCTACCCCATGTGTGAGGCGAATATCTTCCACGAGATGGAGCTGTTCGGCAGAATGCCGCGGTGATACGGTTTGCATACGGAGCCAGCGGCTAGTCTCGGCTAAATCCGACACGGTAATCACGTCGCCTTCAACCTTGTAGAACAGGTCTATGCTGTCACCGTCAGGGTACAGAAAGGGCGTCCTGATCCTCTTAAAATCAACGCACGGCGAATGATCCTCGTCCTCGGCCCACGCGATGGCACCCTGGATACGCTTGCTAGGATCAGAGAGGATTGTGTCAAACTCCGTATCGGACAATGCCATGGGGCCCCCTCTCTATTCCTGAGCCATTCTGAGCCATATGCGGGCCTTGCGCAAGCTATAAGGTAACGCGAAACCACATTAGGTGGCCAGCTCAGTCATTGTCCTCGACGTCCAGGTCAGTGTCGTCATCCAACACGTCGGCATCCGTTGTATCGTCCACGATAGTCTCGTCAGTTAGGCGTGAGGCGACTTCCCGCACGTCGAGCTTCCCCGTCACCACGTCCGCGACGAGGCGGGTGCGGTACTCGCGGAGCAGGTCGATCT
>PGXR01000020.1 GCA_002839245.1 Spirochaetae bacterium HGW-Spirochaetae-7
TTTACCCTGTCGTTCATCCATTCAGTCAACCTGTCGCCGGTCGACGAAGAATTCATCGTTGACGGTGACGGGCGCCTGAGGCTGGTACGGATGTCTTTCGATCAGATGTCGACAGGGATGCCATCCGGTGACGAAGACGGTTTCCACATCGAGGACGGCCGGTTCGTGACCGTTCCCGACCGGACGTTCAGCGACCTGGCGGTCAGGGTCTCCCCGGTGCCGGGCCACGTTCTTTCGGCGAACGGATGGACGAGGGCATTGACGGATTGGGCGCCGGTCGGCGGCCTCCTGGTATTTCGGGCAGCACCGCCCTTCGCCTCCCCGGTGATCGCGTTGAAACAAAGGAAGTAGTACCCAAGGCGGCCGATCGGCCCGCTGTCGATCATCCTTCCGACCCCTTTGGTCGCGTCATGCTTCGGCCTGACTGCCGGCTGATATTTTTCCTTTTGTTTATGGAAGCGGACATGGTATATTCTTGTCATGTCCGGCATTTTTGAAATAATTTACGAGGACGGCGACCTGGTCGTCGTGAACAAGCTCGCGGCGGTTCCAGTGTTGCCCGACAAGAGCGGCGATTCCTCCCTCAAGGACTTCCTGTCCGACTCACGCCCCGGCAAGTTCGTCGAACCGGCGCACCGCCTTGACAGGCGGACGAGCGGGGCGGTCGCCTTCGCCAAGTCAAAACACAGCCTGGCTGCGCTGTCGGAGGCTTTCAGGGAGCACCGGGTAGCAAAGGTGTACTGGGCGGTGACCGAATCCGCCCCGGAACCGCCGTCCGGCACGTTGCGGCACCGCCTGATACACGACCATCGTCGCAACCAGGCCAAGGCCATGCCCGCCGACGAGGCGGGCGACGGCGAGATTGCGGAGCTGTCGTATGAACTCGTCGGCAAGAGCGAGCGATACTACCTGCTGGCGGTCCGGCCGTTGACCGGCAGGACGCACCAGATCAGGGCCCAGCTGTCTGCCGCCGGCTTGCCGGTACGGGGCGACCTCAAGTACGGAGCTCGCCGGTCCACGAGCAACGGGTTGATCATGCTCCACGCACGCCAGCTGGCTTTCGAAATGCCCGACCGTCGTCTTGTCGACGTTATCGCCGACCCCCCGCCTGACGAACCGCTGTGGCAGGTCTTCGACATGGGGTTGCCTGACTCCAACTGAACCACGGCGGATGAATCAGAATACCGGCGGAACCTGGCGGCCATCGCCTCCCGGCATCAGGTTGATGTTTTTCCACTGGACGTAAGCGGGACTTCCCTTTTCCGCCGGACCCACGAACAGTTCGAATATGCCGCAGTTTCCCGTGGTCACCAATGGCATCCAGCTTCGGCATCCGAAGGTTACCCGGACGAGCCACTGTATCGTGCCCCCATGGGAAATCGCTGCGATGTTGCCGTCAGTGTCCATCGCCGCCGACCTGAGCGTCTCCCACGCCCTCATGGCCCTCAGGTACAGCTGGGAGGCGCGCTCGGCATCAGGAACCGCCTCCCAGCTGCGGTGCTTGAAACGACGGTACTCTTCCGGATAGCGCGCCTCGATCTCGTCGAGCGTCAGCCCGGAGAACCTGCCCGTGTCCAGTTCCACGAGGAGGGGTTCCACCCGCGGCGGCCCGAGCCCGAGGGTCGATGACACGATGGCAGCAGTCTCGGCCGCCCTGGACAGCGGCGAATGGTAGATACGCCCGAGGCCCTTGTCCGCCAGGTAACCCGCAAGCTCCGCTGCCTGTGCTCGTCCATTGTCATTCAGCGGGTATTCGGAGCGTCCCTGGATGCGCTTCTCGGCGTTGGCCGTGGTTTCGCCGTGGCGGAGTATGAAGAAGCTCATGGGTCGCCTCAGCCCCGAGAAGAAGGCGGCGTCGATCGAATCTGATGGCTGCATTATGACCGGACTATAGCATCCACCCGCGGGACTCGGCTACGCCGAAGGCCGGGCTGGAAGCGATGCCGCGGGCGAATGCCGGGCACCTTTACCGGGGCGTGCGGACAGCCGTATACTTTGACAATGTCGCAACGCTCGGTAACGATCGACGCCATCAAGGGAGGACTCGTCGGCCTCATGGTCGTCTACCACGCAACTTACGTGGCGGTCATGTTCGGCCTCGCGGACATCGACCTGTTCACCGGGTTCTGGTGGCTTTTCCCGAGGATGATAGCGGGCGGATTCGTCGCGGTCTCCGGCTGGAACCTCGCGGAAAAGCGCGGGCGGGGAGGCAGTTTCGGCGGTTTCGCGAGGCGCGCCGGCATGCTGGGCCTCGTCGCTCTGGCCATCAGCGCCGTGACCTGGCCGGCGCTCGGCAAGGGCTTCGTATTCTTCGGGGTCATCCACCTGCTCGCGCTGTCATCGATAATCGCCTGGCCGCTGCTCGGCAAGCCGGCTCTCGCCATCGCTGTCGGCCTTGGATGCCTGGCAGGGGGCTACGCGCTCGGGGGGCAGCGTTTCGTCTTTCCATGGCTTGCCTGGCTAGGACTCAGGCCCGCAGGACTACATCCGGCCGATTACCTGCCTCTCCTGCCGTGGTTCGCGTTCATAGCTTTCGGCGCCGCAGCGAACGACATGAAGAGGCGCGTAGCCGCCGGCGCTACCCACGGGACAAGGAAGACCGCCCGAAAGCCGGATCCGGGGGTCGCTACCCGGGCGCTCGCCGCGATCGGCAAGCGTTCGCTCGTCGTCTACCTCGTACACCTGCCCTTGCTTTACGCCATCGGCTGGAGCCTGGCGGCAATCCGCTTGTAGCCTCCCGATCCATCGGGTATCATCGAAATTCCAGACAACTTGAAATATCGGGAGGGGACAGCGCCATGGGACCGTCGAAAGCGAAAGAACTCGCCATCCGCCTGCAGTCGCTTGAAGAAGGTACGGTCCCCAGGTTCCCCGGCACGACCGCCGAGCGATACGAGTTCCACGTCTCCAGGAGAACCCGCGACCTGTATGGACTCTCTGGCGCGCCGTTCTCGTCCTCGGGCGGGGTCGTGTTCGCCGATTACGGCCAGGCGCGGGCCTTCGCCGCCCGGATAAACGCCCGGTCTTCGCTGTCTCCGGAGCCCGTGCAGACTCTCAAAGCGGGAACGCTGAACGCCATGGCGCTGATAGACGAGATACTGCACGCCGTGTGCGCGATGTACCGGGAGCGGGTCGATCCGGCGGCGTTCTGGAAGGCTCTCGACGGCAGCGACGGCGCGGTCGGACCGGACGGGACGAGGACGGGCCTTGTCACCTTTACCAGGACGTTTCCGCCATCGGCCGTCTACGACGGCAGCGACTCTCCGGAGTCGTGGCTTGACGGTACTCCTGCCGGCGCTGCCGTCCTGCGTCCCGGCAGGGCCGCGGTGTCCATCGAGGAGCTCCTCCTCCTCCGCCTGGAGAACGAGAACCCCGCGTTCGGACCGTACCGCTTCCTTTTCGACGACAGGCCATTGAAGGCCCACGCTCCCGTCGACCCGATGCTCGACGCGGCCGAAGCGACGCTCAAGGCCCTCCCCGCACTCGGCCCCGACGGCATCGACCTGCCGAGCCTGCTCCGCGCTCCCATGCGCGCCAGCCCGCATTCGCTCGCGGGCCAGCTCGACTACATGCGCCGGAACTGGGGACTGCTCATAGGCGACAAGCTGTCGAAACTGCTCGGCGGCATAGGCATGCTCGAGGAAGACGAGCGCCCCGGCTTTCAGCCGGGTCCGGGCCCTGTCCGCGTCCCTTCGTACGCCGGGCTCGACGCCGAATACGAGCGCTTCAGCGAGGACAAGGACTGGATGCCCCGCGTCGTGATGATAGCCAAGAGCGCGCTCGTCTGGCTCGACCAGCTTTCAAAGGCCTACGGGCGGGAAATACGCACCCTCGACGCCATCCCCGACGAAGAGCTCGACCTGCTCGCCTCCAGGGGCTTCAACGCGCTCTGGCTCATAGGCATTTGGGAGCGCAGCCAGGCGAGCAGGCGCATCAAGGAACTGTGCGGCAACCCTGAAGCCGCCGCGAGCGCCTATTCGCTGTTCGACTACGAGATAGCCTGGGAACTCGGCGGCTGGTCCGCCCTGGAATCGCTCAGGCACAAGGCCGGCGCGAGGGGCATCAAGCTCGCCGCGGACATGGTGCCCAACCACACCGGACTCGATTCGGCGTGGATGCGCGACAGGCCGGACTTGTTCATAAGCCGCCCTCAGCCGCCCTTCCCCTCCTACAGCTACACGGGCGAGAACCTGTCCGGCGACGGCCGGTTCGGGCTGTGGCTCGAGGACCACTACTACGACAGGCGCGACGCGGCAGTCACCTTCAAGCGCGTCGATTTCCGCTCTGGAGAGACGACCTACATCTACCACGGCAACGACGGTACGAGCATGCCCTGGAACGACACCGCGCAGATCGACTTCCTCAACCCCGCCGCGCGCGAGGCCGTCAAGGAGCGTATCCTGCACGTGGCAAGGAATTTTCCCATCATCCGCTTCGACGCGGCGATGATACTCGCCAAGCGATCGTTCCGGAGGCTGTGGTACCCGGAACCGGGGGTCGGCGGCGCCATCGCGAGCCGCTTCGAGGCTGCGCTTCCCGCCGAAGAGTTCAACGAGCGCCTTCCGGCGGAATTCTGGCGCGAGGTCGTGGACATGTGCGCGGCCGAGGCGCCGGAGACCCTCCTCCTCGCGGAGGCCTTCTGGATGATGGAAGGCTACTTCGTACGCACCCTGGGCATGCACCGGGTCTACAACTCGTCGTTCATGAACATGCTCAAGGAGAAGAAGAACGCGGAGTACCGCGCGACCATCAGGAACACCATCGAGTTCGACAAGGATATCCTCAAGCGCTTCGTCAACTTCATGAACAACCCCGACGAAGATACCGCGGTCGCCCAGTTCGGCTCGGGAGACCATTACTTCGGCGTATGCTCGATGATGGCAACGAGGCCCGGTCTGCCCATGTTCGGCCACGGTCAGATAGAGGGCTTTACCGAGAAATATGGAATGGAATACCGCCGCGCCTACAAGGACGAACGCCCGGACGAGGGCTTCGTACGGCGGCACGAGCACGAGATATTCCCGCTTCTGAAGCGGCGCTACCTGTTCTCGGGAGTCGATGAATTCCTGCTCTACGATCTAGTCCGAACCAACGGCCAAGTCGACGAGAACACCTTCGCCTACTCGAACGGCTTCGGCAGGGAGCGGGCCTTCGTCGTGTTCAACAACGGTTGGGAGCGGACCGCCGGCACTATCTACCGCTCATGCCGCTACGCGGAGAAGAACGCCGACGGTTCCAGGCCGATGGCGAGCCGGAGCCTGGCCGAGGGGCTGGGACTCGAAGGCGGCCAGGGCCGTTTCGTCATCATGACGGAGATGAAAAGCGGCCTAAGGTATATCCGCCGCTCCGGGGAGCTGGCACGGTCGGGTCTCGCCGTCGCGCTTGAAGGCTTCCAGTGCCAGGTGTTCATGGACATCACCGAGGTCAGGGACGACGAGTCCGGCTCGTACGCCGCGCTGTGCGACTCGCTGGGCGGCGCCGGCGTGCCTGACATAGGCGGGGCTCTGCAGGACATGGCTTTGGCCCCTCTGTATCGCCCGTGGGCCGCGGCCTTCGCCAGGCCCTGGTTCGATGGAACCGGGGTCGCGATCGACAGCGATGCGTTGCTCGGGTTCTTCCGTATCGCCGCCGGCTTCATCGACGAAAC
Organism: Spirochaetae bacterium HGW-Spirochaetae-7; assembly: GCA_002839245.1. GTDB lineage: Bacteria > Spirochaetota > Spirochaetia > Treponematales > UBA12059 > SZUA-370. The sequence goes on from PGXR01000020.1 coordinate 5,648, forward strand.
GGCGTCCGCCGGCGCGTCGCGACAGCCGCGGCTTGCCGCGATGGCCGACCGCTGCGTGGCGGCTGCAGATGCTGCCGCCAGGCTCCTGCAGCTAGCCGTTCCGGCGAAAGGCAAGCCGACCCCGCCGCGCGGCGCTCTGGCCGCCAGGATCGATTCGGTACCGGGCGCGCCTGAAGCCTTGCTCGCCTTCGTGGCCCTGCTTCCCGTCGCGGAGCTGGCCGGCTATGGTCCCGCGGCACAAGCGCTTGCACAGTCATGGGGAATGCAGAGGAAGCTGCGCGAGGCCATGATCGCGGCCGGCACGGCCCACGACGAGGCGGACAGGTCGGCTTCGTTCGCGATGGCCGCCCTGGGCAGACTGCCACCGGACGGCGGCACGATCGAAGCACCCGCCCCGCTTGAAATTGTCCAGGCTTTAGCGCAGGACGACGAGGCGAGGCAGCTGCTGGGCGTACACCGCTGGGACAACCTTACCTGGTTCAACGCCGAGAACTACCGGCTCGTTTCCACGCTTCTGGCGTCATCCGCGGTCGTCATCGGACGCACGACGGAAAAACCGGTCATCGGGATCCTCGACGACCTCGACGCGGCGGCGCTTGCCGCCGGCTGGTGCCTGGAACGTTTTCTCGAAGAGTTGGCCAGGCCTTTTCCTGCCGGCATCAAGGCAACGGCCCCCAAACGCAGCAAGACCAAAAAATCCGAGGAGTAGCACATGGCATTTTTAGAGATAAGCCCACGGGACATCGAAGGCAACGTCTTCGACAGGATACAGAAGACCTGGATGCTCGTCACGGCCGGCGCGCCGGATTCGTGGAACACGATGACGGCCAATTGGGGAGGCCTCGGGCACCTGTGGAACAGGGACGTCGCCTTCGTCTTCATCCGGCCCACCCGATACACGTTCTCGTTCATCGAGAAGGCCGGCGCGCTGACGCTCTCGTTTTTCGGAGAGGAATGGCGGAAGGCGCTCAGTACCTGCGGCACGATCTCCGGGAGGGACGCCGACAAGGCGGCCCTGACAGGCCTCACGCCGGTGGAACCAAGGCCGGGCTTCATGGGCTTCGAGCAGGCGGAACTGACCATTGCCTGCCGGGTGATCCACAAGCAGGACATCGATCCGGCCGGGTTCATCGATCCGACGATCGCGGACAATTACCATGGAGACTACCATCGGTTCTACATCGCCGAAATAGTCGCTGCGCTGGCCCGCGGCTGACGGTGGGCACTTGACCGTGGGCGCATCGCCTCTGGCCCTGGCGCTCGAACTGGCGGGCGATGGCCGTGCCAGGTTCGTGTTCCCGAGCGAGGTGGCGGCCGCCTCGGCACTTGCCTGGGTACTGGCAGCCTCGGGCAGGCATGCCCTTCCCTGCGACCGCTTCATGGGGTGGGACGCGTTCAAGTCGTCGGTATTCGCCGGCGACGGGCGGGGCAGGCCCTCGACCAAGGCGATACGGACGATATTCGCTCGGCTCCTGGCTGCTGAAAACGCCCGCGCGCCTTTCCTTTGTTCCGTCGTGCCGCCGGGCGTCGCCGCCGCGTCTACCAGGTTCACCGCTTCTATCGCATCGGCCCTTCCTGCGCTCCGCGCGGTTCCCGACGGCCCCGGCGGCCATCTGGCCGACTGGCGTGAAATCAGGCTCCGCTACGGCCAGTTCATGGCCGACCACGGCCTCTACGAGGCCGCCTGGCTCGGCCGGGAGGCAGGCGAAATCAAGGACCGATGGGTGCTGTTCCATCCCGACCTCACCGAGGACTGGGACGACTATTCCCCTGCCGTGCTCGCGTTGCCCGGCGTCCGCGTCGTGCTGTCCGGCGAACTCGGGGCGGAGCCGGTCCCCGTGGCAGGATTCGGGACCCTGGTCGAGGAACTGCGGGCGGTGCTGCTGTCCATCAGGACAGAGGTGGCGTCGGGAACCGATCCGGCCGGCATATGCATCAGCGTCGCGTCACCGGAAACGGTTCTCCCCGTCCTCGAGCGCGAGGCGAGGATAGCAGGCGTTCCGCTGGACGAGCGCGAGGGACGGCCGCTGTCTGAAAGCGCGGGCGGACGCCTCCTTGCCGATGTCGCGGCGCTGCACGGCAGCAGGATGTCGTTCGCCTCGCTGCGGCGGCTTTTACTGGACGAGTCGCGCCCATGGAAGGAAGCGGCCGCCGCCCGTCGCCTCCTCGACACGGGCATCCGCAAGCACGTCGTCGCGCCCCTGCCCGACGGCCCCGACATATGGGAAGCTTCGATCGGGTCGGATGACGAAGTCAGGCGCTTGTACCGTGGCCTGCGCACGGCTTCGGCCAGGATAGCCACCGCGGCCGGCTTCAGGTCGCTCAGGTCAGCTTTCGACTCCTTCCGGCACGCCTTCATCGACGAGTCCGCCTGGTCCCGAAGGCAGAACGACGAGATCGCGAGATGCCTCGCCGTGCTGGACGAGCTGGACGAGGCTACCATAGCGGCCGGCATCGATGCCGACGGCATCCCGGGAGCCGCAGAGACACTGATGGACCAGCTCAAGGACACCCGCTACCTTCCGGTGTCGGAATCCGGCGGCATCGCGGTGTACCGGTTCCCCGTGGCCGCAGGAGGCATGCCCGACCTGCACTACGTCGTCAACCTGTCCGAAGGGTCGGCTACCGCCGCCGCCAGGCCGCTGTCGTTCATGCGCGCGGACGAGCGGGACCGCGCCGGCGCCTCGGATCGCGACATCTCGGCGGGCCTCGTCAGGCTCCTTGCCATCTCGGGCAAACGGGTCTTCATGAGCTGCTCGGCGGACGGACCCGACGGCGTCCGTCCGCCCCACCCCGCGGTCGAACCGCTCGAGCCGGTCAGAGCCGGCCTCCCGTACGACAGGGAACTCTGGCTCCCCAACCGCGAGGCCGACGCTCCGCCGATAGTCTTCCCCATCCAGGCCGCGAGCGCCGGCGCGGCGCTTGCCACCGTATTCGGGCCCGATTGCGCCGACTGGTCGACCGGAATACCGGAATCCCCGGTGACCATGGGGAAATCCGCCACGGCTGCCCTCCTGGCTTCCCAGAGTTCCGGAGGCCGGCTCCGTCTGTCGGCTACCGCAATCGAAGGATACGCCTCGTGCGCGTTCCGCCGCGTCTACGCTCGGCAGTTGAAAGTGGAGGCGGTGGAGTCGGGGCTTTCGTTCATCGACAACCTTCTCATCGGTACCATCTACCATGACGCCTTCAGCCGCCTCCTGGAGCCGCTTGCCAAGGCAGGGATACCGGTCGTCTCCGCTGCCGACGGCAACGACGGGGACGGCCCGGCCGCGGGCGAAACGGCCAGGCCTTCGGGCGAGGAAGTACGGTCGGCCATCGCCGAAGCAATAAGCGCCATCGGGCGGGACCGCGGCCCCATGGCCGGAGTCCTGGTCCAGACGGCCACGCCGGTGCTCGGGAAGATGTTCTCGGCAGCGGCCGCCAGCCTGCTGTCAGCGATCGACGGCCTCGTACCGGTGCTCGTCGACGAGGTGGAGCTTTCCGCGCCGCTGCCGACGCTCGACGCCGAGCTGTACGGAAGGCCGGACCTGGTCTGCGTCAGGCCCGGCGACTCGGGCCGCCCGCGCGCCGTCATCGTCGACTACAAGAAGTCGAAGATCCCCGCCCGGGCAGAGCTGGCGCCCGACGAGACGGGAACGATAAGCGCCATCCAGATACCGGCGTACACCGTCCTTGTCGCCGCGGCCGGATACGAGCCGGAAGCCGCCTGGTACCTGTCCGTCGAGGGTTCCGGGCCGTCGGGCAAGGGGCTGCGCCTCGTGTTCGGCCCGGGTGACAAGCCATGCATCGACGCGGGCGGCATGTCGCTGCTCGAGCCGGCTCTGACCGCGGCTGCCGCGAAAGCCGCGGCAACCATCAGAAGCGGCAGCGTCTATATACCGGCCCACCGCGACCGCGAAGCCGTGTGCGTTCAATGCGACCTGCGACCCGTATGCCGGGCACATTACACGGTGAGGTGAGCATGAGCGCGTGGCAGGATCTTCTGGACGGACTTGAACCGCTGCATCAGTTGCCCGCCGTGCACGAGCGGCGATCGGCGGTAGTCTCAGCTGGAGCGGGATCGGGCAAGACGAGGGTACTGGCCGTGCGGTACCTGCACCTGGTCAAGGAGCGGGGCATCGCCCCTGAGCGCATCCTGTGCCTCACCTTCACCAAAAAGGCGGCCGCGGAGATGAGCGAACGCATCCGGGGCATGCTTGCCTCGTGCGCGCGCGACGACGACGACTTCAGGCGGGCCCTCGAGGCCTTCCCCGCCGCCAGGGTTTCTACTCTCGATTCGTTCTGCGCCGACATCGCGAGGAACGGCTGTGCCCGCTGGGGAGTCGCCCCCGACTTCGTGATAGACGAAGTGGAGGCCACAAGCGCGCTCGAGGCCTTGTCCGTCGACTACCTGCTCCGCAAGCGTTTCGAGCCTGTGGCCGCCTCGTTCATCGCGGCCACCGGTTTCGAGAATGCCGCCGCGGCGCTGCTCGGCCTGTCGGGTGGCAGGAGCGGCCTCCTGGTGCAGGGCAGGCGGTTCGACGCACCGGCGCAGACAAAAGCCGTAGCGGACGTCCTCGCCGCGGCGCACGAAAGGCTGCACGGGCTGCTCTCAGGCGGCCTCGGCCTTGACGGCGGCTCGGGAGCCACCGTGGCCGCCTGGCTGGAGCGCTCGTCCCGTTTCAGCCCCCTGGCCCCGGCGCCCGACGACAGCGCCGCACTGGAGGTGGCCCGGGCCGACTACCTGGCCGTGTCCGGCCTCAGGCGACCGGGCACCAACACCAAGGGCGCGGCGGCGGCGTACTACAACGAAGCCGGAGTCGAAGCCAAGGCGCTCGCCGCGGCCGCCGTGCTGGGCTGCGACGCCCTCCTCGACGACAGGCGGCAGGGAGCCATGGACCTGCTCGGGGATTTTGTCGCGGAGGCCGCCGAAGCGCGCGCCGCTTCAGGCAAGCTGGCTTTCGCGGACGTTGCGGCTATGGCCGTCGAGACGCTCGCCGGCGACCTGGACCTGCGCGACTGGTACCGCTCGCGCTTCGACGCGGTGATGGTAGACGAATTCCAGGACGACAACGAACTCCAGAAGCGCCTCCTGTACCTGGTGGCAGAACGCCGCGACCGCACCGGGGCCGGCCGCGGCCCCACGGTAGGGCCCGAAGACCTGGAGCCGGGCGTGCTTTTCTTCGTAGGTGACGAGAAGCAAAGCGTCTACGCCTTCCGGGGCGCGGACGTGACGGTCTTCCGGGGTCTTTCAAAGGAACTCGCCCTTGCGCCGGGCGGGTTCGGCGAGCACCGCCTCGAGGTCAACTGGCGTTCCGAGCCCGGCCTGATCGATTTCTTCAACGCCACCTTCTCGCGGATACTGCCGGCACCGGACGACGAAGCCGCCCAGGACTTCGAGGCGCGGTTCACCAGGCTCGGCTCCGGCCCCGCCACGCCGGGAGTAGAGCCTGTCGTCGCCTGGCTCGAGTCAAACGAGCCGGGCGACGACGGCTGGCTGCCTTCGGGCGAAGCCGAGGCATGGCGCATCGCCGAACTCGTCAAGTCACTGGTACGGGACGGCGCCATCATCGCCGCCAAGGGTCCCGGCGGCCGCAAGACCGCCAGGGCATGCGGCTACGACGACATCGCGGTGCTGTTCAAGAGCACCGTCAGCCAGAATGTCGTCGAACGCTATTTCAGGCTGTTCGGCATACCCTACACGGCTTCGTCGACCGCCGGCCTCTACGCCGAATCGGTGCTGGGAGACCTCTATGCCATGCTCAGGCTGGTCGTCTACCCCGATGACCGCCTGGCCTTCGCCTCGGTGCTCCGGGGTCCTTTTGCCAGACTTTCCGACGACTCGGTCTTCGCGGTCCTGTCCCCCGGCTCGGCCGGCCCGGACGGGCTCCTTGGCTTCGATCCGGCCGCGCTTGCGCCGGACGAGGCTGCCCGGTTCGCGGCGGCCAGGGCAACCTGGCAGGGCCTGCGCGAGCGCGCCGACAGGGAGCCCCTGCGTCGCCTTGTCGAATACCTCTGGTACGACCGCGGCCTCAGGTGGAGCGTGCAGAAGGATCCCTCCCAGGCCGCCTTCCTCGAGCATTTCGACTATGCGTGGACGATGGCCGCGGCTGCCGACTCCCGCGGCGAGCGCCTCGTCGACCTGGTGGCCTCGCTCGAAGCGCGGATGGGCAAGCTGGAACGCTACGACGAAGGCCCGGTGGCGAGGGAGAGCTCCCGGGGCGTTTCGATCATGACCGTACACCTCTCCAAGGGGCTCGAATTCCCGGTCGTCATCCTGCCGGACCTCGACAATATCGGCCGCAACACGCCAAGCGAGCCCATCGCCAGGGACGGTCGGTTCGGTCCTTCAATCCGCCTTCTCGACCCGGCCTCGACGCCCCGCGACCCGGTGGACGCCTTCGACCGCGCGCTCCGGAAGATTGAAAAAGGGGAAGGCGAGGATGCGATGAACGAATCGCTCGCCGAGACCGCCAGGCTGTGCTACGTTGCCTGTACCCGCGCCATTTCGAGGCTCTACCTCGTCGGCAAGGTACCCAGAAACGCCGACAAAAGCGGCAGGAGCTTCCGCGGGCTCCTGCTGCGCGCCTGGCCATGGGCTGGACCCGCCAGCGCCTCTGACGAGGAATTCCTGTCGGATCGCCCCGATGACGCGCCCGCCTCGTTCTCGGTCGCCTACGTCGAGCCGCGCACGCAGGCGGACTGGTACACCCTGGTTTCAGGCAGCCGCTGCGACGGCAGGCAGCTGGCAGCCGCGACAGCCGCAGCGGCATCGACTGCCGTAGCCGAGAGGAAAAGCCGCTGGTCGGTCACCGGCGCGGCGGCCAGGCTGGAAGAACTCGCGTGCCTGGAATCCATCGCCAGCCAGCCAGCCGGGGAAACCGGGGAAGCGCAGCCAGCCGGGGCGGAAGGGCTTTCCGATGTGGATTTCGGGACTTTGTGCCACCAGATCCTGGAATCGGTCCTGGGCAGGCCGGACGAGGAGCCCAAGCCCCGCGGAGCGGTCGCGGCCGCCCTCGAAAGGCTCCCGGCACAGGCGCGCAAGGCCAGCCTCCAATCGGCCCTCGACCTGGCGAGAACCTTCGCGCTGTCGCCCCGCGGCATCGCGGCTGCCGCTGCCCGCGATGCCGCGCGGGCCGGGGTTCCGAATGCGGTCTTCCGCCTTGAGTACCCCTTCGTCTGGCGCGGCCAGGCTCGACCGGGGCAGCCGCTGCTGCTTTCCGGCGCCATGGACCTGGTCTACGGCAACGGCGAAGGCATGGTCGTCATCGATTTCAAGACGGACCGCGTCATCAACCCCGCCAGGCACGCGTTCCAGCTATCGGTCTACCGGGATGCCGCCGAGTCGATTTTCGGCCTTCCCGCCAAAGCCTATGTCAGCTACCTCCGCGACGGGTCGGAGCAGGAAGTCTCCGGACTCCCGGACATCACGGACCTGGACGGACATTGTGCTTGATCTGGCATCAATATTGGCTCCATTAACTCCAAAGAGTCAAAATACCAGTAGACCTGGAACCAACTTTAGGGCATACTTGCGGCACGAAGAATGGCACGCGGTTCCACATCCACAGCGTGCCGCCCATTCTACCCGAAACCTGCAGCCCAGGCGTCAATACACCACTGAGCGTGCCATTCTTCGTCCAATCCCATGCTCCTTTTACCCAGCCAGCGCCATACCAGGCTGTTTCGATGAAAGGCGGCCAAGTGAGCGATAAAACCGCGGATGCCCCAGGCTTCCTGACGATTTTCGGATTCTTCTTCGGTATTTCGGCCGTCACTATTGGCGGGGGCTACGTCATGGTGCCGGTCATACAGCGGGCCGTGGAAAAACGAGGCTGGATACCCGAGAACGAGTTCTACGACCTGTTCGCCACCGCGCAGAGCATCCCGGGTCCGCTCGCGCTCAACACCGCCGTTTTCGTCGGCAGGCGGATAGCCGGGACTCGCGGCTTCATCGCGGCATTCCTCGGAATACTGCTGCCTCCCTTCGCTTCGATAATCGCCGTTGCATCCGCTCTCGAGGTCGTCGGCGCTTGGCCGCCTGTCAGGGGCTTCCTGGATGGCGCCTTCGCTGTCGTCCCCGGCCTGACCGCGGCGCTCGCCTTCAACATGATCAGGAAGCGGACCTGGACGCCGCTGCGGGCCGTCATCACCGTCGCCGGCGCCGTGCTGATCGTCGTCGCGGCCAAATGGGCCGTGCCGGTATTCTTCGCCGTCGTGCTGGTAGCGTGGCTTTTCGAGAGAACGAAGCCATGCTGAACCTGTTCCTCGCCTTCCTCAAGGTCGGAGCCGCGTCGTATGGCGGCGGATGGACGATAGTCGGCATCATACGGACCGAGATCCTGTCGCTCGGCTGGCTGACTCCCGACGACTTCGCCCGCCTCGTCGCGGTGGCCCAGGTGACGCCGGGCCCGGTAGCCCTGAATGCGGCGACCATGGTCGGGTTCAGGCTCTTCGGGCTGGCCGGAGCGGCTATTGCCACGCTGGCGGTCGTCGCCGTGCCAGTCACCCTCGCGCTCACCGTCGGCGCGCTTATGTCAAGGATGGCTAAACGTGGCAGGCAGGTGACGGAGGCGCTCAAGACGGGCACCATCGGCCTCATAGCGATGACTGTCTGGGCATTCGCCCCGGCCGCCACTTCATCGTGGCTGAACGCGGTGACGGCGATCGTCGCATTCTCGGTTTCCGCGTTCACCAGGATCAACCCGTTGTGGGTCATTCTTGGTTCAGGCATCATCGGCGCCGCAAGGCGGGCTATTTTCGGCTAGAATCCTCTCGACTATCCGATCCGAACAGCTATACTTGTGATATTGAGGATTGCAGAAGGTTGGAGCCGTATCGATGAACAATGAACGGATCTTGATTGTCGAAGACGAAAAAATCATCGCGATCGATCTCCAGCGCAGGCTGGAGCGTTTTGGTTACTCTGTCGTCGGCATGGCCGGCGAAGGCCACGAAGCGGTGAAGATGGCCCTGGAACTCGAACCGGACATCATACTGATGGACATCATGCTCGCCGGAGCGATGGATGGAGTAGACGCCGCACGCACCATCAAGGCCACCAAGGACATCCCCTTCATATTCCTCACCGCCTATACCGACGAGAAAACCCTCGAGCGGGCCAAGGAAATCCAGCCCTACGGTTACATCCTCAAGCCGTTCAAGGAACGCGAGCTTTATACCACCATCGATATAGCGTTGTACAAGCACGAGATGGCGAGGAAGCTCACCAGGCAGGAACGGCTGTTCAGCGCCATACTGCAGTCGATAAACGACGGCATCATAGCGGTCGACATGGACCTCGCCGTCCAGTTCATGAACCAGATAGCGGAAGACATAACCGGCACCAAGGAAGCGGAAGCCCAGGGCAAGAACATCACGCGCTTCCTCAACCTTACCGATTCGACCACCAAACAGGACATCCTGTCCAACATGGTCGGCATAGGCGAGCGTTCGACGTTCTTCAACGACATCACCCTCAAGAATTCCATGGGCCAGACCCTCGTCCTCGACGGGTCAATAACCAGGATTCACGAACAGGAAAACGCTACCGACGGCTACATCATCACGCTTCGGGACATCACCGAACTGAGGCGGCTGTCGGAAACCCTGAGCTACCAGTCGAGCCACGACAGCCTGACAGGCCTGTCGAACCGCGAGGAATTCGGCTACAAGCTCGGAGAGATACTCAAGAGCGTCAAGATGATGGGAGGGTCCCACTCGCTGCTCGTACTCGACATAGACCGTTTCAAGGCCATCAACGAGACCTGCGGAACTCTGGCGGGCGACGAGCTCCTGCGCCAGCTGGCCAGCCATATCCAGACGAACATCCAGCGAAACGACCTGTCCGCACGCATAGGCGCCGACGAATTCGCCGTCATCCTCATGAACTGCGAGTCCGAGGATACCATCAACGTCGGGAACCGCCTGCAGACGGCGGTCCAGCGCCAGCGATTCCAGTGGCAGAGCAGCGCCTTCCCGGTGACGCTGAGCATAGGCATCGTGCCGATAGACAGGGAAACCGGCGATATCCATGCGGTGCTGGCGGCAGCCGACGACTCGTGCCACATTTCCAAGGAGGAAGGCGGCAACAAGATCACCGTCTTCCAGGCGCAGGATACCAAGTTCATGCGCCGCCGCGGCGACATGGAGTGGATAGGCAAGATAAACCGGGCCGTGGAGGAGAACAGGTTCGTCCTGTATTACCAGCCCATCGAGCCTCTCGATCCATCATCGGAGAACCAACCTAAACTGGAAATACTGCTTCGCCTCGTCAAGGAGGACGGCAGCATCGCGGGCCCGACCGATTTCATACCGGCGGCCGAGCGATACAACCTTATGCCCCAGATAGATCGCTGGGTCCTGGAAAACTCCTTCCGCGCTTTCAAGCTGCTGTCCGACCAGGAATCCCCGCTGGCCAGGCGCCTCTTCTCCATCAACCTGTCCGGGCCGTCGTTGCTCGATGATTCGCTCATCGATACCATCATCTACGACCTTAACAAGTACTCGTTGTCGGCGAAGGATTTCTGCCTGGAGATAACGGAGACGGCCGCCATCCAGAACCTGTCGTATGCGACGCGCTTCATAAACAGGCTCAAGGCGGAGGGCTTCACCTTCGCCCTCGACGACTTCGGGGCGGGATTCTCGTCGTTCGGCTATCTGCGCAACCTGCCGGTGGACTACGTGAAAATCGACGGCTCTTTCGTGCAGAACATCGACGAGAGCCTTGTCAGCTACACGATGGTAGACTCGATCAACTCGATCGGCCACGTGATGGGACTCAAGACGATAGCGGAATTCGTCAAGAGCGAGGCTATCAGGGACAAGCTCATCGAGCTCAACGTCGACTACGGCCAGGGCTACTTCTTCTCCAAACCTGTCCCGCTCTTCAACTAGGCCGACAATCCGGCGAGCCCGGGGTTGAAAAAGGCGCGGCGCCACCATCGACGACGCCGCGCTTTGACCATGCTTGCCCGTCCTTCCTTGACGGACGACCGGCCTCAGATATCGAAGAGCAGGCTCTGGTAGGCGGGGAAGGGCCAGAGCCCAGGCGGCGTTACTCCTTCCAGCGCGTCTATGCAGGCGCGCAGAGTGGCCATGGCCGGCACGAGCAAGTCCCTGGCCGCTACGGCCTCCGCGCGCGTACCTTCTGCCATCGCCAGACCGGCGATGGCTGCCCGGAGGGACTGCACGCCCGAATCGGCGCGGTCTATGGCCTGGGCCAGGCTGACGGCCTTGGACTCCAGCGAGGCGCACGGCGCCCCGGCCTCTTTGGCCGCTAGAACCGTCCTGGAAACCCTGGCAAGGTACGCGGCCGCCGCCGGAACGCAGCTACGGTCGGCCATGGAAAGCATGGCGTTGGCCTCAATCCTCTCGCGCTTGGAATAACGCTCCAGCTCTACGTGGAGTATCGCCTCGGCTTCTTCCGCGGACAGAACGTGGGTTTTCTGCAGCAGTGCCAGGCTTTCCGGGTACTCGTAGGCCGTGAAGGCGGAAACGCTGTCGGGGAGGTTCGGAAGTCCGCGGACGGCGGCCTCCGCTCGCCAGGAGTCTCCATAGCCGTTGCCGTTGAAGACGACCCTCCGATGCTCCCGCCATATCTTGTTGACGGCAGCCATCGCCACCCCGTACTTGTCTTTCGCTCCTTCGAGCGCATCGCCAAGTTCCTGGAGGGACTCGGCCACCGCGGCGTTGAGGATCGCTACGGGTCCCGAGATTGACTCGCTCGACGGAGCCATGCGGAATTCGAACTTGTCGCCGGTGAACGCGAACGGGCTCGTCCTGTTGCGGTCGGTCAGGTCCTTGGGCAGGCGGGGCAGGCTCGTATAGCCCATGACGATCTGGCCGCGCTTCTCGGCCTCCTTGGCGGTGCGAGGATCGGTACCATCGGCAAGGCGGTCAAGCGCGTCGACGAGCTGGTCTCCGAGGAACACCGAGACGATGGCAGGAGGCGCTTCGTTGGCGCCCAGTCGCAGGTCATTGCCGGCGCAGGCTACCGAGGCTCGCAGGAGACCGGCATGCCTGTCGACAGCGCGCACTATGGCGGCCAGGATCACGAGGAAGCGCGCATTGCTGCGGGGATCCTCGCCGGGATCGAGCAGGTTCTCCCCTTCGTCGGTCGCGAGCGACCAGTTGATGTGCTTGCCGGAGCCGTTGACCCCCGCGAAAGGCTTCTCGTGCAGGAGGGCGGCCAGTCCATGGCGGTCCGCCACCTTGCCGAGGGTCTCCATCACCAGCTGGTTGTCGTCTGCGGCGAGGTTGGCAGCCGAATAGACCGTGGCCAGTTCGAACTGGTTCGGCGCGACCTCCTTGTGCTGGGTCTTGGCGGATACTCCCAGGCGCCACAGCTCATAGTTGAGCTCGCGCATGAAACCTGCCACCCGCTCCGGGATCTGGCCGTAGTAGTGGTCTTCCATCTCCTGGCCCTTGGCCGCCGCTATCCCCAACAGGGTACGGTTGGCGAGCCTGAGGTCGGGCCGGCGGTCGAACAGCTCCTTCTCGATGAGGAAGTATTCCTGCTCTGCTCCAACCGTCGTAATGACCTTGGTTGCGCGGCTCGGGCCCAGAAGCTTCAGGATGCGCAACGCCGCCGCGCCGACCGCGTCTATGGAGCGGAGGAGCGGGACCTTCTTGTCGAGGGCCTCGCCGTTGTACGAGACGAAAGCCGTCGGGATGTATAGCGTGAGGCCGGCCATGTCGTCCTTGAGAAAGGCCGGGCTTGTCGTGTCCCACGCCGTATAGCCGCGGGCCTCGAAAGTCGCGCGCAGGCCGCCGGACGGGAAGCTCGAGGCGTCGGACTCTCCCTTGATAAGCGACTTTCCGGAAAATTCCATCAGCGTCGCCCCGTCACCACTCGGCTGGATGAACGCGTCGTGCTTCTCCGCCGTGCGCCCGGTCATCGGCTGGAACCAGTGCGTATAGTGGGTCGCGCCGTGCTCGATGGCCCAGTCCTTCATCGCATTGGCGACTACCTCG
>PGXR01000293.1 GCA_002839245.1 Spirochaetae bacterium HGW-Spirochaetae-7
GACCGCCGCCCGTGCTTCGACCCGACCCGCGGTGCTTGCGGGTCAAGCACGGGAACGCGGACCGGTAGGCCGCGACCGCCGCCCGTGCTTCGACCCGACCCGCGGCGCTTGCGGGTCAAGCACGGGAATGCGTGGCTGGATTTGCACAGGAAGAAAAATGTTGCGTTTTTTACATTTCCGGGGCAAACTGTCACAATATTTTCGTTCCATCTTTAAGGAGGCATCTGATCATGGAACATTTTGGCTTACTTTCCATTCTTCCACCCTTGCTGACGATCGTATTGGCGGTCGTTACCAAGGATGTCGTCGTATCGCTGTTCCTCGGCATCCTGTCGGGAACGCTCATCGCCGCCGGGGGGAATCCCTACTACGCGCTCATCAGGCTGTCGGACCTCATCGCCAACACGCTGGCCGACGGCTGGAACATCCGCATCATGCTGTTCACCATCCTGCTCGGCCTCATGGTCGGCCTGCTCTCGAAATCCGGGGCAGCGTACTCGCTCGGCGACTGGGCGGGGAAGAGGGTCAAGTCAAGGACCGGCGCCCTGCTTTTCACCTGGGCGTTCGGGCTCATCATCTTCTTTGACGACTATTTCAATTCGCTGACGATCGGCACCTGCATGAGGCCGCTGACCGACGCCAAGCAGATCAGCCGGGCCAAGCTCGCCTACATCCTGGACTCGACGGCGGCGCCGGTCGCCATCCTGGCCCCGATTTCAGGCTGGGTCGCGTTCGTGATCGGCACCTACAAGGCCATGCCCGAGTGGCAGAGCCTGGGCGTGGGCGAGTTCACGTTCTTCCTCAGGTCGATTCCCTACAATCTCTATGCCATTTTCGCGGTGTTCATGGTGCTGTTCATCACGATCACCCACAAGGATTTCGGCCCGATGGCCCGCTCCGAGGAGCGCGCGATCAAGGGGCTCGGACTCTATGACGAAGCGAAGTACGGCGTCGTGGTCAGCCAGGTCGAGTCAAAGGTGCACACCCAGAACGCCAAGCCCTTCGACTTCCTCATCCCGATCGCGGCCGTCATTTTCATCGCGCTGTTCTTCTTCCCGATGACAACCTGGATGAACGCCGTCGACGGCGATTCGATCAAGAACGTCGGGCAGGCTATGGCCGCGATCCCGCTTGGGCAGGCCTTCAACGACACCGATTCGTCGATGGCCCTTATGTACGCGCTCATTTTCGCCACCGCCTTCGGCTACGTATATTTCATAGCCAGGAAGCTTCTCGACATCAAGGCCGCCGGCGAGGCGCTCCTCGACGGTTTCCGGGCGATGGTACCCGCCGCGATGATCCTGACCCTCGCCTGGGCCCTCGGCACGGTCATCAAGACCCCCGGCTCCGAAGGCGGCGTAGGCCTCGGTCTGTATATCGCCGAAGTGGTCGTCGGAGGCAACTTCCCGATATCGTTCCTGCCGGTCGTCGTGTTCATCCTCTCCGCGATCATCTCCTTTGCCGCGGGCACGAGCTGGGGTACGATGGGCATCATGGTACCGGTCTCAGTACCGATCATCGTCCAGCTCGCCAAGATGGCCGGGATTTCTCCCGCCGACGCAGTAAACGCTACCGCACTTACCATAGGCGCCGTCATGGGCGGCTCGGTGTTCGGTGACCACTGCTCGCCGATTTCCGATACCACCATCCTGTCGTCGACTGGCGCGGCCGCTCCGCACCTCGAGCACGTCGCCACCCAGTTGCCGTATGCCCTGTTCGTAGCCACCTGCGTAGCGATCGGAACGATCGCCGGCGGACTGACCTGGAATCCGATAGTCGGCCTCGTCGTGACCGCCGTTCCGTTCGTCGCCGGTACCTACCTGCTCCCGATCTGGTTCGGTCCCAAGCGATACGGAGTGTAAGAGAAGAATAGTCCTATCGATTACACAGCCGGCCGCGAGCGATCGCGGCCGGCATTTTTTTTAAGCAGCGGACGCGCAAAGTTTTTCGCCTTACGCGCTGATGGAAGCCGTGCTATAGTGATCGAAACAGACGAACCGAATTTCCCTCCGGCGAGCAAGGTGGCGGGGAACTCACGCGGAGGTACTCGCATGATAAGGAAACCGGTAATAAGCGCGGCCGAAGCCGCCGCGATGGTAAA
>PGXR01000294.1 GCA_002839245.1 Spirochaetae bacterium HGW-Spirochaetae-7
CCGCTGCCTTTCCCGGGGAGCTGATAGACAGCTGGGTCGAGATGAAGAAACAGGAGGCCGAGTATGTGTACAACGCGCCGGTGCCGCAGGAATATGAACTGTACTTTTAGGCAAGCCGGCGCGTTGGCGCCGCAAGGATGCGGCGCCCTGTCGTTGCCCGAGCGAAAGCTCGGGTACGTCATGGATGACGACAACGCTCCGGTTCCTCAGGAATACGAGTTGTATTTCTGATGAAGATGGACGACGGCAAGCTTGAAGCCGCGCTGGCAGCGGCCAGGTCGCAGGGCCGCGATGCCCTGACCGAACCCGAAGGTGTCCAGATCATCAAGCTGATGGGGCTGCGCGTCCCGGTCAGCGTCACCGTGCGCGGATCTTCGGACCTGGAAAGCCTCGGGGCCACGCACGGAGGCCGGATCGCAGTCCCTGGAGACCGGGTCGTCGTCAAGGTGGTCAGCCCGGACATACTCCACAAGACCGAGGCGGGCGGCGTCGCAATCGTCGCCGGCGACATCCCCTCGGTACGGGCCGCCATCGCCGACATGGAGGATCGATTCGCGGCCTTCCGCGTAGACGGCTATACGGTCAACGAATACGTCGCCTTCGAACCCAGGCTCGGCCACGAGATAATCGTCGGCTACCGCTTCGCGCAGGACTTCGGGCCGGTCGTGTCGTTCGGGCCCGGCGGCATATATACCGAATTCCTTGCCAGGAATTTCATGCCCGGAGCGGCATCGCTGTTCCTGTCGCCCGACTGCGCCGACCGCGGTTCCGTCCGGGCGGCGCTCCGCGGCAACGCCGTACGCGAACTCCTGTGCGGTGGCCTCCGCGGCACGAAAAGCGCCGTCGACGAGGAACGCCTCGTCGACCTGGTGATGGCTTTCGCCGAGGCCGCTCCAGCCTTCGCTCGCGCCGGCATTTCCGAGCTCGAGGTCAATCCCTTCGTCGTGATGAACGGCGAGCTGGTCGCCCTCGACGCCCTGGTCAAGCTTGGCACCATTGCGGATGGCTCGGGTGCGCTCGCCCTGGCCGCCGACGGCTCCATCGTCAACCGTTCCCAGGCGAATAGGCCGGTAGAAAAGATAGACCGTCTTCTCGTTCCCGCGAGCGCTGCCGTTATAGGCGTGTCGGAAAAGGGCATGAACAACGGCAGGATCATCCTCCGGAACCTGCTGGCTGACGGTTTCGACCCGAAACGGCTCTATGTCGTCAAGGCGGGCCTGGATGAACTCGATGGCTGCCGATGCGTGCCGGACGTGGCGTCGTTGCCGGAGAAGGTGGACCTCTTCGTGCTGGTCATACCGGCGGCGCAAGCGCCGGCGTGCATAGCCGAGCTGGCCGAGCTGGACAAGGCCGAATCGGTAATCGTCATCCCCGGCGGCCTCGAGGAGAAGTCGGGCACCGAGGCGCTGGTCGCACGCATGCGCGCCGCGCTTGACGCCTCGAGGGCGGGACTGAGTCGCGGCCCCCTGCTCAACGGCGGCAACTGCCTGGGCATCCGGTCGGTACCGGGCAAGTACAACACGCTGTTCATTCCCGACTACAAGCTTCCGATGCCGACAGGCGACGTGGCTCCGGTCGCCCTCGTGTCGCAGTCCGGGGCCTTCGCGATATGCCGCGTCTCCAAGCACCCGGACCTCAATCTCAAGTACGTGATCACCTGCGGCAACCAGATGGACGTCACCATCGGCGACTACCTGGAGCGGCTCGCCGGCGACGCCGCGATAGAACTGTTCGCGGTTTACGTCGAGGGCTTCAAACCGCTCGACGGGCTCAAGGTGCTGAGGGCGGTCAGGCGCATCACGAAGAGCGGCCGACGCGTGATATTCTACCGCGCCGGACGCACCGCCGCGGGCGCGGCTGCGAGCGCGAGCCATACTGCCAGCATCGCCGGAGACTGGCCGGTGACGCGGGCCCTCCTTGCCCAGGCGGGAGCCGCGGTCGTCGAGACGCTTGACGACTTCGACGACGCGTTGACGCTGTTCGCGGCTTTCGCCGGCAGGCAGGCGCGGGGTGCGAGGCTTGGCGCGATGTCGAACGCGGGCTTCGAGTGCGTCGCTTTCGCCGACAACCTCGGCCACCTCGCCATCGCCG
>PGXR01000021.1 GCA_002839245.1 Spirochaetae bacterium HGW-Spirochaetae-7
CATCACCGGAACGACGACGAATGAAGCGCCTGCCTCGAAGTACGCCGTAGCCAAGGCGACGAAATGCTCCTCGGCCATCGCCAGCCAGAGCGACGCCGATTGGGCGTCGAAGAGCAACAGCTCGAGCCACAAGTCAATGCCCAGAAGCATCGCGGGCAGGTCGGTTGGCGCGGTGATGACAGCGGCCACCGGCCTGGAATTCCCGAACTCCCCTGTCAGTTGCCTGACGCTCTCGACCAGGAACGACAGGGATTCGCTCGAAATGGGGGCAGGGCTCGAAGGCGGGCTGACGGTTCCGCCGGTTCCGGCGGGCATCGGCTTGCGGACGTTGGGCGGAGAGTACGGCGGCCAGATGAGCGGCGCTCCGTATGCTCCGGCTTCCAGCGCAAGAGCGTACGGCCCGAATACTATGTCGGGATCGAAACGCCGAACTACTGACCTCTGGCCTTCGAGAAAAAGTTCAGGGTGGCGGTAGTACCGTTCGGGGTTCGATCCCGTCATCCTGCAACCGTAGAGCGAAAGCACCGGGGCAACGGCGCGCCTGTCAGCGAAACGACCGGCGAGCGTCTCGCCGATCCGCTCCTTAGGGGTCACGGCGAGCTTTCCGTTCCGTAGACGAGCCGTTCGAAAAGCCCGGGAGCCTCCATCGCCGTCCTGGCCGTGCCGTCGCCTCCTGCCTCTGCCACCAGGTCGGGGCGCATCACGAAGACGGCGCCGCCGACGGCCAGCTTGACGCGGCCGCCGAGGCCCCTCCTGTCGATCTCGTCGCGCACCCTGGCTATGTTGCGGGCGTTCGTCAGCATCATTGCCGAGACGCCGATGATGTCGGCGCCCGATTCTTCGGCCTTGTCGACGAAGGTCGACGCCAGCACGTCGTTGCCGAGGTCGACGATGGTCCAGCCGGCTATCTGCAGGAAGGTACCGAGCATGCGCCGGCCAAGGGCGTGGTAATCATCCTCGGCGTTGCCGATGACGGCGATGCCCCGCTTGTTGAGCCTGGATGTCGCGATTTCGGTCGACGACTCGAGAAGGGCAAGGAGATCCTCGGCTATCTTGCCCGCGACGTAGCCCTGGGCGAGCGAGATGCGGTCCATGGCGAAGCGCTCGCCGACAATGCGCAACACAGGATCGAGCAGTTCCTCGATGATGGCCGGGAAACCGTACTTGTCGCTCCAGGCGCCGAGCATCAGTCCGGCCTCGCTCCGGTCGGCCCCCAGTATAGAATCGTACAACTTTTCCCGCAAAGCGGCCGCATCGGGTATCACGTCACTGTGCTCCTGCCGATAGTCTAGGCCGGGCAGGGCCGGGGGTCAAGGAAGAAGGCAACGGCTAAGGAAAGACCTGTACCAGGATGTCCGGACGGTTGGACGTGATGAAGTCGACTCCGAGCACAGCGAGCTCCCGCATCCGAACCGGGTCATCCACCGTCCAGGCGCCGACGCCGAGTCCTTTACCGCGCAAGGCATTGTAGAGGAGCTTGCCAAGGAATTTCTCGCTGACCCCCGCGCAGTCCACTCCGAGCGCGGCGATAGCGTCCGCCACGGCGTCCGGCCCGGCAACGCCGAACGCGGCGAGGTATTGCTGGCCTGCCAGGGCGCAGGTCCTCAATCCTGGCTCAATCTCCGCGATTGTGCGAAGCGACGGGAAATCGAACGAAAGCACGGTGGTATGCTCGACATAATGGTTCAGCCTCAGGATTCGTACCAGTTCTGCCTCGATGCCTTCGTATCGGGAACCGTCCTTGCGCACCTTGATCTCGACCTGGAGGGCAAGCACCCTGTCCGGAACCGACAGGACGAGCTGAAGGACTTCCTCGAGGGTAGGGATCTCCTGCCGCGGGAACATGGCTCCGAAATAGCGCGCGGTTGCGTCGAAGCTTTTCAAGGTGGCGAGGTCATAATCCGATACCGATCCTGACTGGTTCGTGGTTCTCGCCAGGATTGGATCGTGTATAACCACCAGGCGTCCATCCCTGCTCAGATGGACATCGAGCTCGAGGGTATCAGCACCCGCTTCGATGCCGGCACGGAAGGCAGCCATCGTATTCTCGGGAGCGAACCCCGCCCCGCCCCGATGCGCGACTCGCAGGACTCGGTGAGTCTGGATTTGGGGCGGATCGACGAGGGGTCTGGCCGACGCGCAGCCTGCCGCGGACAGCATCGCCATGATGGCCGCCATGAGCATTACCGCGCTCCCCGGAAACCGTGACGGCTTCCGGGGAAGAATGATGCTATTTGAAAGTATCGTTGTATTCCTTCGTGAGGTCGACGGTCGTCTCTGCCATGACCTTGGCTGGATCCATGCCGCCGACGAGCAGCTTCTCCACCATCTGCCGCAGGATTTCGGTGCCCTTGCCAAGTGATATGACGCTGGCCTGGGGCCTCGTGAATTTCAGCTGATCGAGGGCGACCTTCCTCTCGGGGTACTTGGTAAAATATGCGACCGTATCGGGATGGTTCATCGACGAGGTGCTGACCGGCATGTACCCGGTGGTCTGTACTATGTACGAGACGCTGTCCGCGTTCGTCATGTATTTCAGGAACTCCCAGGTGGCTGCCTGGCGGACCTTGTCGGTGCTGGTCATCGCGAGTACGGCTCCGCCGACAGGGACGAGGTTCTTGACTTGGCCGGGCAGGAAGGCTGCATTCACCTTGAACGTCGCGCGGCTGAAAAGGTTGCCCATGCTTCCGGTCGAACCGAACACCATGCCTACCCGCTTGTTGAGGAACTCGGTATGGGGATCGGTGCTGCCGATTGCCGTCTTGTCCTTGAATACCATGTCCTGCCACAGCGTCGCCGCCTTGATGGCCGGAGCTTCACTCAAATGGATGCCGAATTTATCGTCGGATACGAGGCCGCCGTACGCATATACCGCGCCTTGAAAATACCAGTGGGCGGTCGAGGTGCTCAGGGTGAACGCAGAGCCGAAACGCGTCGTCTCTCCTGCGGTGACGAGCGTGAGCTTGCGGCTGAACTCCCTGAATTCATCCCAGGTTTTCGGGGCGCGGTCGGGGAGTCCGGCTTCCCTGAACATGTCGGCGTTGTAATACAGAAGGGGAGTGCTGCGCATGAAAGGGACCGCGTACAGTTTCCCGTCGTAGTAGCCGTCCTGCAGCAGGCCAGGAATATAGTCCGCCAGCTTGAAGCCTGACTTGTCCTTCGATACAAGGGCATCGAGAGGTGCCAGAGCCCCATCCTTGGCGAACAGTACGACGAAGGGCGAATCGAGGAGGACGACATCGGGGACGGTTCCCGCTGCCAACCCGGCGAGCAGCTTCTGTATCAGATCAGCATAGGCGCCCTGGAACTGCGACTCCACGATCACCTTGTCCTGGGCCGCGTTGAAGCGCTTGACCAGTTCTTCCTGGGCATCTCCGGCAACGCCGGTGAGGCTACGCCAGTAGACGATCTTGACCGGACCCTGCGTGGCGTCCTCTTTCGTACCGTTGGCCCAGAGCGCAGTCGGAATGGCTAAAAACAGCGCCATAGCGATGGACCAGGAATACCTTGCGACCTTCATTGCAGTACCTCCACGGGATTTGACGTATTGGCTGTCCTACGGACATCCAGGAAATCTACGATGTCGAAAATAACGTCAGGATTAATCATCCCTTGACAGCGCCGCTGGCTATCCCTTCTATCAACTGTTTCTGGGCCAGGAAGAATATCAGGAGTACGGGAACGAGCACGAAGATGGATGCTGCCATCAGGTGCTCCGGCCCTATGGCGTATTCGGCCTGCCTCAGCATCGCGAGCCCGACGGGCAGGGTCCTCATGTTCTGGGTGTTCGTGATGATCAGCGGCCACAGGTAGCTGTTCCACTTGGAGATGAAGAGGTAGAGCGTCAGCGTGCCCACGACCGGGCGCGCAAGGGGAAGCGCGATATGGAACAGTATCCTGACATGCCCAAGGCCATCGATCTCGGCGGCGTCGTAGAGAGAGTCCGGTATCGTCAGGAAATACTGGCGCAGCAGGAAGGCTCCGAACACGCTCGAAACATGGGGAATGACGATGCCCTGGTAGGTATTGATCCAGCCCAGATGCTTGAGGACGACGTAATTCGGGATCAGCGCTACCTGGCCGGGTATCATCATCGCGGCGAGCAGCACCATGAACAGCATTTCCCGGTAGCGGAACTTGATCCTGGCGAAGGCGTACGCGGACAGTGATGCTATCGACACCTCGAGGAATACTCCTGTCGAGGAAGTGATGATGCTGTTGATGTAGAAGCGCCCGAACGGAGCGGATTCCCACGCGGTGACGAAGTTGTCCCATCGAATTTTCTCCGGCCACCAGACCGGGGGAAAGAGGTGAACCTCCGCGGGGCTCTTGATCGCGGTCGTCAGCATCCAGATAAACGGAAGCCCGATGACCAGGCTCGCGATGATGAGCGCACCATGCGTCAGCACGCGCCCAATCAAGCGTGAACCCGAAAGATCCCTGTGACGAATCGCCACCTGCAGCCTCCTAGTAGTGGACCCATCTGCGGGCCAGACGGGTCTGGACGAGGGTGATCGTCATGATGATCACGAACAGAACGAGAGCAAGCGCCGATGCATAACCGGTCTTGAACCACTGGAACGCGTTCTGGTAGATGTAGTAGACGATGACGTTCGTGCTGTTCATCGGTCCCCCGTCCGTCATGATCGCGATGACATCGAATGCCTTCAACGAACCTATGACGGACACTATGGTCAGGAAGAACGTGGTCGGGGACAGCAGCGGGAAGGTGATCCGCCAGAAACATGTCCAGGGGGTCGCGCCGTCGACCTTCGCCGCGTCGTACAGCTCGGTCGGGATGTTGTTCAGGCCGGCCATGAATATGACCATGTCATAGCCGACGCCGCTCCATATTACAACGATGATTATTGCGGGCAGGGCCCAGCTCACGTCGCCGAGCCAGTTGGGCGAGCGAAGTCCCACCGCGTTGATGAAAACCCGCAACAGGCCAAAATTGGGATCGAATATCCAGCCCCAGACCATCGCGACGGCGACGCTCGTGGTGAAGGTCGGGGAAAAAAGCACCGCGCGATATGAATCCTTGGCGCGGATCTTGCGGTTGAGAAGCACCGCCAAGCCCAGCGCCATCGCTAGCTTGACGAACACGGTACTCGCCGCGAGCACCAGGGTGTTGCGCAAGACTTGCCAGAAGACTGGATCGTTGGCCATGTTCACGTAGTTCATCATGCCGATGAAAGTCTTCCTGGGCGCTATCATGTTCCATTTGAAGAAGCTGAGGTACAGGCTGTAGACGATGGGCCAGAACACGAAGACGCCGAGGAGGAGGAAGTTCGGGAAAACGAAAGCGGAGAATGTCCAGGCGTCCCTTTTTTCACGTTTCGACATACGGAGGGGGCGCGTGTATTTTTTCATCGTAGCGTCTCCTCGATAGTTTTCAAATTAATTTCCTCGAGCATCGAACCGGTGAGGGACAACCGTCAGTCTAAGGCCATATTACTGGGGAGACAAGGAATATATTTTAGCTTCCTGAAGGAACAGGTCTATCCGGTTCGATCTAGCCAATAATCATAAACATGTCTGAATGCGTGATCGACTTGCAACGGAGGCTGAGGAAGTCAACTCGATGCGT
This sequence comes from Spirochaetae bacterium HGW-Spirochaetae-7, assembly GCA_002839245.1. GTDB lineage: Bacteria > Spirochaetota > Spirochaetia > Treponematales > UBA12059 > SZUA-370. The sequence continues at coordinate 5,591 of PGXR01000021.1, forward strand.
GACAATCAGTTTCACCGCCTTGGCAGGAACGGGATGAAGATGTTAGTCCGGCGCTTGTAGTCGATGTAGGCGGGGTCGGCACCGTACTTGGCGTCGGCCGATTTCTCCAGAAGCGGAATGCCGCTGACGAAGAGGAGCAGTAAAGTTATGAAAATCGGGCCGATGGCCGACAGCCACAGGGCTCCGGACAGGACGGGGACGGTGTACACGAAGAGGCCCCACCACAGCAGCGCCTCGCCGAAGTAGTTCGGGTGCCTCGAGTATTTCCAGAGGCCAGTGGCGATGAAGCCGGGCTTGCCCGAGCTCTTGAACGCCGACTTCTGGGCGTCAGCCGTCACCTCGAAGATGAAGCCCTTGAGCCACATCGCGACGCCGACCAGCTCGAAGATGCCGAATTTGCGGGGGATGGCCGGGAATCCGCCGGTGCCGGCCACCGAGGCGGCGACCGGGGCGAGGATCACCGCGACGGCGACCGCCTGCAGGATCCAGAAGCGCGCGAACTTGAGCGGAACCTCGCGCATGCCGTCGAAGCGGTGGTCCACCTTGGTCTTGCGGATGCGTCCGAAGAGGTAGGCCCCGAGCCTGGCTGCCCAGACGACGGTGAGCGCGGCGGGGACCAGCGCCACGACGCCAGCCCTGTTCCACAGCGCAAGGATGAAGGCCGAGACGAGGCCGAACGACAGGCTGTACGACAGGTCCGTGACGACATCGGTTTTCTTCACGACAGCATACGCGAAGAAAACACCGTTGATCGCCAGGGCCACCACTGCTGACAGTACGAATGGATTCATGGTCGATCCTCCCCGTATTTCCGAAGCATCAAGCCGGCTCCACCCGTACCGCGCTCAGCTTGAGCGGCGCTATCCTGCTCGACGGGTCGAGCTCGTCACGGGTGAGCCGGTTCACCTGGGCGTCGGGGAAATGGAACGGCATGAAGGTTTCGCCCGGCGTCACCCCGTCGTCCACCTTCAGCGTCGTCGTCAGTTCACCGCGGCGGGAGCGGACGCGGACTTTCGCTCCGTCCGCCAGGTCGTAGCGCAGCGCATCGTCGGTGTGCATGAGGATGTACGATTCGCTGGCGAAGCTTTTGAGCGGCACGCTGCGGAGGCTCATCGTCGACGAGTGGAACTGGTAGAGGATGCGCCCGGTGTTGAGGACCAGCGGGTACTCTTCGTCGGTATCCTCCGCGCCCGAGGCGTAGGCGACCGGCGTGATCCTGGCCAGGCCGTCGGGGGTGTTGAATCGCTCCAGGAAGAGCGTGCGCTGGCCGGGATCCTCCGCGTTCGTGCACGGCCACTGGACGCCATGATTTTCGAGCCGCTTGTAGGATATGCCGGCGACGATGGGGGCCGCCGCGGCAATCTCGTCCCAGATCGACGATGCGGACGGGTAGGGCGACGACGAGCCGTACGGGCCGATGGGCCGCTTCATGCGGCGGGCGATTTCCTGGATTATCCAGGAATCGCCGCGGGCCTCGCCGGGCGACTCGACCGCCTTGCGCACCCGGAGAACGCGGCGGTCGGAGTTGGTGAAGGTGCCGTCCTTTTCCGCGAAGCTGGCGGCGGGGAGGACGACGTGGGCCTTCAGGGCGGTGGGCGTCATGAAGATGTCCTGCACGACCATGAAATCCAGGGAGTGGACGGCATGCTCGACATGGTTCAGGTTGGGGTCGGTGTGCAGGGGATTCTCCCCCATCACGTAGAGTCCGTGTATCCTGCCGTCGCCGGCGGCCTTGATGATCTCGACGGTGGTCAGGCCTTTCACGCCCGGCAGCTCGGCTACCGGGTAACCCCAGAGCCTGGCGATGCGGGCGCGGTTTGTGTCGTCGGAGGCGGGAATGTAGCCGGGGTAGAATATCGGCGAAGCGCCGACGTCGGTGGCGCCCTGTACGTTGTTCTGCCCGCGGGGCGGGCTGATGCCTGCGCCTTCGCGGCCTGCCTGGCCGGTCACCAGCATCAGGTTGATGAGCGCGAACACGTTGTTGGTGCCCACAGCCTGCTGGCTCATGCCCATGCCGGTCGCGATGATGGACTTGCCCGCGGTGGCGTACAGGCGCGTCGCCTCCACCAGCTTGTCGCCGGGAACGTTGCAGATGCGCTCCACTTCGGCAAGGTCGTACGGTTGCACCGCCAGAGCGAGCGCTTCCAGGCTCCCGAGCCCGCCGGAAACCCGCCGGGCGATGAAGTCCTTGTCGATCCACCCCTCGGAAATCGCGATCCGGGCCATGCCGTTGAGCAGCGCCACGTCGGTGCCCATGCGCGGCTGGAGCCAGACGTCGGCATTGTCGGCCAGCGGGGTCCAGCGCGGATCGATGACGACCAGCCTGCCGCCTCGGGCAAGCCCGCGCTTCAGGTAGGTCGCCGTGACGGGGTGCGTCTCCACCATGTTGTTGCCGATGACGAGGGCGCAGTCGACCGTCTCGTAATCTTCTATGGAGCAGGTCGCCGCGCCGTCGCCGAGCGCCTTGAGCATCGCGGTCACCGTCGACGCGTGGCATAGCCGCGTGCAGTAGTCCAGGTTGTTGGTGCCGAAGGCGACGCGGGTGAACTTCTGGAAGAGGTAGTTGTCCTCGTTGGTGCATTTGGCCGACGAATAGCCGGCCAGCGCGTCCGGGCCGTATTTGGCCTTGACGGCCAGGAAACCGGCCGCCGCGGCGTCCAGGGCTTCGTCCCAGGTCGCCTCGCGGAAAGCGCCGTGTTCCTTGATCAGCGGCACGGTAAGCCGCTCGGGGCTGTTCACGTAATCGTAGCCGAACCGGCCTTTGACGCAGAGCCTGCCGTCGTTCGGCAATACCCCCTCGACGCCGTCGGAGCGCACGATGGTGCCGTCCAGGACGGTCAGCTTCAGCTGGCAGCCGACCCCGCAGTACGAACAGGTGGTCTGTACCGCCTTGGCTTTATCGCTGGACGAGTACACGCCGGAATATTCCATAGCGGCGCGGTTGGGCTTCTCCACGAGGGCGCCCGTGGGGCAGAGCTGGACGCATTCGCCGCAGCCGTCGCACTCGGAGCCGCCCCAGCCATCGATGCCGGCCGAGATGTACGAATGGATGCCGCGGTCGAGCACGCCGATGACGCCCTTGCCTTGAACTTCCTCGCAGCCTTTAAGGCAGCGGAAGCACTTGATGCACTTGGAAGGGTCGAAGGTGAGTACCGGGGAGGAATCGTCGACGCTCCGCCAGTCCTCGCCGGCCAGCGGGAGCCCAAGCGCCTCGGAAGCGGGCCTCGCGGGCGCGATGGAATCAGCAAGGCCGTAGCGCACGCACATCTCGGCGAATTCGTCGCGGTGCGACCCGTCGGTGCCCATGCTGACTTCGGTCATAAGCGACGCGACGAGGAATTTGCGCTCCTCCTCCAGTTCATCGTCGAAGGCGGTGACGACCATGCCGTCCTCGACGGCGGTGGTGCAGGAAGTAACGAGCCCCCGCATGCCGGTTACCTTGACGATGCACAGACGACAGGCGCCGGTCGGGCTGAGCTTGCGGTGCCAGCACAGGCTCGGGATCATGTAGCCCGCTTCCCTGGCTACTTCGATTAGAAGGCGGCCGGATGTCGTGCTGACGGTCTTTCCGTCGATGGTGATGCTTATCGCTTCGTTCGGCATGTGTTCATTCCCTTCAGAATAGGCTCGCAAGGTTCCGGGCTGCGCTCCGGAGGGGCAATATAGGCGATTGTCCAAGGGGACAGAGCGAGGCTTTGGCTATCTTTTCAGCGTCAATGACCATGGCGTCGAGCATACCGCGCAGGCTGGCGTCGTGTCTTTCCGCGGGCGCGTCAATCTCCGGGCTGCGGGACGCGTCGACGAATGACCGGGCTGCGGCCGCGAGGCGGGCGGTCCCGATACGGCACGGTACGCACTTGCCGCACGATTCATGCATGAAGAAGTCCATGATGGCGGAGAGGGTATCGGGTACCGACCTGCCCGGGCCGAGCACGATGACGGCGCCCGAACCGAGCGTCGCGCCGGCGGCCCGGAGGGCGTCGTAGTCCATCCGGAGGTCGAGGGCGTCGCCCGGAACGAAGGTGCCCGCGGCCCCGCCGAGCAATACCGCCAGCGGTCGCGCCGCCGGCTTTCCCGAGGCTTCGACGGCACCTCCCGCCGCGGCGATGATTTCGCCGAGCGGAACGCCCATTTCCCATTCCCCGTAGCCTGGCCTCGCGACGTCGCCGGAGACGCAGAAAACCTTGGTGCCCGGGGAGGATGGCGTGCCGAGCGCGAGATAGGCATCGGCTCCGTGCTCGGCCACCCAGGGCAGGGCGGCCAGCGTCTCCACGTTGTTGACCAGCGTCGGCCTGCCCCAGAGCCCCGATTCTGCCGGGAATGGCGGCTTGATGCGCGGATATCCTCGCTTGCCCTCGAGCGACTCCAGCAGGGTCAGTTCCTCGCCGCAGAGATACGAACCCGCGCCCAGCCTGACGTCCAGGTCGAACGAGAAATCGGTGCCAGCTATGCCCCGCCCAAGGAAGCCAGCGGCGCGGGCCGACTCGATGGCCGCACGTACACGGGCGATCGCTTCGGAATACTCGCCGCGTATATAAATGAAGCCGCGACTCGCTCCTATGGCGTACGCCGAGATTACCAGGCCCTCTATGAGGAGCTGGGGCGTACGCTCCATGATGATCCTGTCCTTGAAGGTGCCCGGTTCGCCCTCGTCGGCGTTGCAGACCACGAAGCGCTCGCAGCTCTCCGAGTCGGAGCAGGCTGAACCGGCCGCGGCACGTTCCTTGAGGCCGGTAGGGAAGCCCGCGCCTCCACGGCCTCGCACCTTCGCCTTGGACAGTTCCTCCACGACGGCGTCCGGGGCCATCGCCAGCGCCGCGCGCAGGCCCGCCCAGCCGCCGGCGCGTCCGTATTCGCGCGCGGAGGCGGAATCGGAGGCGGGCGGGAATCGCAGCGCAATCCGGCGTCCCGCCGCCGGGCCGATATCCATCGCCCTGATCGTGGCGTCGGGGCCCGACGCATCCGGGGCTCCGCCCGCCCGTATTTCGGCAATTATGGAAGCTATCCGTAAGGGATCGAGGTTCGCATAGACGCGGTCGTCCACCATCATGACCGGCGCACTGGCGCAGCGGCCCAGGCACTGGCATGTTCCCAGGGTAAAATTCCCCCCGGGATCGGTGCCTCCGACGGGAGCGCCGGTAGCTTTCGCCGCCGCGTCGAGCAGGGCCGCGCCCGCAGGCCTGGTCGTACCTGCCGACGCAAGCGCGTCTACCGACGCGAGGCGGCATACCGGCGATGCGCACAAGCTGACGACGTGCCGCCCGCGAGGCGCGAGGCTGAACATCGAGTAGTAGCTGGCCACGCCCTTCAGGCTGGCGATGGAAAGGCCCCGGCGAGAGGCTTCGTCCCGCAGGTCGGCGGGCGACAGCCAATTCCGTCCTGATCGGGCTTGTGCTTCATGGAGTGAACCGAGCAACTCGTCTCGACGTACCATATACTGAGTATAGGGTCGGTTGGGCAATGCGTCAAACATTCGGTGATCGCTATATTGATGCCGGCCGGATAGCGCCGGGACGGTATTTATGTAACCTAAGCCAAATTAACCGTTTACTTGGTAGCCATCTCCGCCTATGATAAAGAGGATGACCTATCCAGATTTTACCTGCTTGGAGGCATAAATGAGCGCAGTTGCGAAGCGATTGAACACCGTCGCGTTATTTTTCGGTGTTGCCGCGATCCTGCTTTCCTCGTGTGTAGGCACCGAGCCTCCCGTCATCAAGATCGATGTTCCGGAGCGCACCTATATATCGCCCGCCAACAATGATGGCATCCAGGATACCTTCAGCTTCCCGGTCAGCATCCTGCCCGCCGCCAAAGCCTTCATAGCCGGCTACGGCATTTCCGTGACCGATGCCTCGGGCAACCGCATCCGCTATATGGAAAAGACTTCAAGCCCCGGCAAGCCTGTCTTCGGCAAAAAATCCAAGGGCGGCATTGAACCGCCGGATGTGCTCGTATGGGAAGGCAAGGACGACGCGGGAGCCTTCGCCCCCGATGGAGAGTATTCCATCATCATAGAGGCTTGGGATGCCAAAAATCGCGGCAAGGCAGGTCCCTTCACGGCCATCGTCGACAATACGCCTCCCGCCGCCTCACTGTCGGCGGAGCCGCTTGTCTTCTCCCCGAATGGCGACGGCCGCTACGATGCCGTGACGATTAGCCAGGAGGCCGCGGCCGAAAAGGAATGGACCGCGACCATCGTCGACGCCAAAGGCTCGGTCGTATTCACGAAGAGCTGGCAGGGGAAGCCCGACGCGACCGTCGTCTGGGATGGTCTTTCGGCAGGCAAGACCGCTGTGGACGGCGAGTATGCCTATCGCCTGCGGGGCCTCGACCTGGCCGGCAACCAGGCGACGATCGAGCTCAAGGGCATAGTAGTGAGCACGGCGGCCACGCCTTTCGTCATCGGGCTTTCGGGCAAGGCCTTCAGCCCCAACGGCGACGGCGTGCGCGACCAGCTCATGATGCAGCCTGTCATGGACGACACGCGCGGTACGGAATCCTGGTCGGTCGACGTTGTAGACGGCTCGGGATCCGTCGTTTGGCATGAAACCCTCGCGGAGTTCAGGCAGCTGGTCTGGGACGGTTCCGGCATCAATGCCGGGCAGGCGCCCGAGGGGACCTACTGGGTTCGCATGACCGTCAAGTTCCAGAACGGCAACGTCCTCGAGCTGCTTTCCGACCCGGTACTCCTGGACCGGACGCCACCGAAGGCGAGCGTCGCCATCTCGACGCCGGTCTTCTCGCCGGACGGCGACGGCAAGCTGGATACGATACAATTCCTGGTAGCCGACGCTACCCAGGAAGACGACTGGAAGGCGGAAGTCGTCGGCCAATCCGATGGCGCGGTGGTTCGCAGCGCGGCCTGGGCGGGACTGCCCGGCGAGTTCCAGTGGGATGGACTCGACGGGGAAGGTCGGCTCGCGCCGGAAGGCTGGTACCTGTACCGGCTCTACTCGGCCGACGAGGCCGGCAACGAATTCGCGACATCGACCCAGGCATTCGTCCTGGACGTCAGAAAGACGCCCGCCGCGATACGCGCCTTGCAGACCGGTTTCTCGCCCAACGGCGACGGCAACCTGGACGCAATGCCCCTAGAGCTCGAACTGCCGGTAGCGGACGGCATCGCGAGCTGGAGCCTCCGCGTGAGGGGCGCCGCCGGCGGCGCCATCCGTACCGTCGAAGGCCGTGACGCCGCGCCCGGTTTCGCCCGCTTCTCGTGGGACGGGGCCGACGATTCCGGCAAGGTAGCCCCTGACGGTTCGTACACGGTCGTCCTGAGCGTGCGTTATTACAAGGGAAACGAGGCCGAAGCGGCCTCCCAGGCCTTCGCGCTGGATACGACTCCTCCCGTGCTCAAGCTCGACTTGTCCCCCCTGCCTTTCTCTCCGGACGGTGACGGCTTCGACGACGTCCTCGATATCAATCTCGACGTCAAGGATGCCAGCGCCATAGAGCTGTGGAACATAGCCATCGTCGATCGCGACGGCGCGCCTTTCGCCAACCTGGGCAGCGCAGGATCTCCCCCCGCGGCTCTTCGCTGGGACGGTCTGTCGGCCCTCGGCGAGCTCGTGATGTCGGCCGAGGATTACGCGCTGCGGGCAACAGTCCGCGACGCATACGGAAATGAATCCGTAGTCGAAGGCCTCGTGCCCGTCGACATCCTGGTTTTCAAGGAAGGCGACCGCTACCTTATCCAGGTACCTGGGATTTACTTCTCCCCGTACAGCGTTGAATTCCCCTTCAACAGGTCCGCGGACAACTGGTCGGCCCTCAGGCGGCTCGCGACGGTGCTCGCGAAATATCCGGACCACGCCATAAGGATAGAAGGCAACGCCGTGCGCGTCCTCTGGGCTGACCCCGTCAGGGGAGCGGCGGAAGAGCGGCAGATACTGGGTCCGCTATCCAAGGCCCGCGCCGAACGAGTGAAGACCATCCTGACGGGACTAGGCATAGCAGCGAACCGCATGACGACGGCGGGCCTTGGAGGCACGGTGCCTCTGGTGCCTCATGGTGACCTGGAGAATCGCTGGAAGAACCGGAGGGTGGACTTCCTGCTGGTCCGGCGCTAGGACCCGGAACCGCGCGGGCGACTACAGCGTTTCCGGATAGATGCTCCGCTTCGCGAACGGAGCAGTCATGAAGCGCATCGCAACCTTGAATCCGGTAAGCCACACTATCCTGGCGCCGTTGCGCCGGTTGCGCAGCATGCGTTCGACCAGAGGGGGCGCGATGGTTTCCACCGTGTCGGAGAGTATGTTGAAGATCCTGCGCACCTTGGCCCACTCGTCGGGCTTGCCCCGGTATTCGCCCACAATCAGGTCGGTCGCGGTCATGCCCGGCCTGAGCGCCCCGACGATAATGCCCGTTCCCCTGGCCTCGAGGGCCACCGAGTCGACGATATAGGCCAGGGCCCTCTTCGACGCGCCGTAGGCGGTCATGCCGCGGATGAGCCCACCCGAGGATCCGAGCCCCTCGAGGTTGTAGATGGCGCCACGGCCGCGTTTTTTCATGCCCTGCATGGCCGCCTTGCAGCCGTAGAGCGCGCCTGAGCAGTTGGTGTCGAAGATGGCGGCGATCAGTCCCGGTTCGAGGCCCTCAAGATCCGTCTGGGGCTGCCCGAGGCCAGCGTTGTTGATCCAGATGTCGACAGCCCCGAGTTCGGCCTCGGCGAAATTCCACAACGCCTGCATGTCGCCCCAGTTGCGGGCGTCGCAGGCCTGTCCGAAAACCCGCTCCGAGACCTGCGCTCCGCCCGCTCCGGCCTGCAGCGAGGCGACGGCCGCCTGCACGACTGCCGCATCGCGGCCGCTTATAACGACGCGGGCTCCCGCGGCCAGGAAGGCTTTCGCGAGGCCGTACCCTATACCGCGCGTGCCGCCGGTTATCACGACGCCCGGGGAAGCGCCGAACGCCGGATTCGCCCCGTTCAACGCTGCGCCGCCGTCTGGAGCCTGCACCACGCGTACAGCGAGTCGTATACATCGAACTGACGGCGCAGGTTTTCCGCGTCATCGGGAAACCGCAGCGAGTAACCCACGGCGACGGCTTCGAGACCCGCCGCTACGTGGTGGTCGGCGAGGCGGTCAGTATCGGCGCATCCTACGATATCGGCGAGCATCGACAGTGCCCGGTCCTCGAGCCCGTAGAACTTGACGATGGTCTGGAACGAGCAGTCGGCGCCTTTGTGCCCGAGTTCGGCGCCAGGTGCATCGAACGGTATCGCGCCGGTTTCACCGGCGACCTTGGCGACGCTGCCCTTGGGGACGAAGATGAACTCCGCCTCGCTGTCGACGAAGCGCTTGATGAGCCACGGGCAGGCTACCCTGTCGACGTGGACATGCGAACGGGTGATCCATTTCATGGCGTTCCTCCGATGGGCTCGATCCGCAAGCATGTCCGCCTTTCATTCCGGCGTCAATCGGTCACGTGACCTTGGCCGCGAAGGCCTTGCCGTATTCGTAAGCCGCCTTGAGGGCCTCGTCGTCAGGGTTCCACAGGGCTTTGAAGCCGTCGTCCACCACGTCGAAGCCGGCGGCTTTGAGCGCGCTCCCGATGATCCCGACCGACTCGCCCGACCAGCCGTAGGTGCCGAAGGCGGCCGCCTTCTTTCCGGTGAACCTGAGGCCCTTGATTTCCTCGAGGGTGCCGGCCACGGCGGTCAGGAGGCCCTTGCCGACGGTCGGCGAGCCAAGCAGCAGGGCCTTGGAGCGGAACACGTCGGTAAGCGCGTCGTTCTTGTCGAACTTTGACAGGCAGTGCGAGACGACCGTGGTCGACGGCGAAGCGTCGCTGATGGCGCGCGCGAAGGTGTCGGCCAGGGCCCTGGTGCCTTCCCACATGGTGTCGTAGAGGATGGTGACGCGGTCTTCACGGTAATCCTGGCACCACTCCAGGTACTTGAGCACGATCTGCGCGGGATTGTCGCGCCAGATGACGCCGTGGCTCGTGGCTATCATGTTCAGCGGCAGCTTGAGCGACAGCACGAAGTCTATCTTGGCCTTCACGAGCGCCGAGAAGGGCGTGAGTATGTTGGCGTAGTACTTGATGGCCTCGTCGTACAGCTCGTCCTGGTCGACCAGGTCGTTGAAGAGCTTTTCCGTCGCGAGGTGCTGGCCGAAGGCGTCGTTGGAGAAGAGGATAGCGTCGCCGGTCATGTAGGAGAACATGCTGTCCGGCCAGTGGAGCATAGGAGCTTCGACGAAGACCAGCTTCTTGCCGTTGCCCAGGTCCAGTTCGTCGCCCGTCTTGACGACGTGGAAGTCCCAGTCCTGGTGGTAATGCCCCCTGAGCGACTTGACGCCGTTGGCGGTGCAGTAGACCGGCAGGTCGGGGCGCCGGCGCAGCAGTTCGGGCATGGCGCCGGAATGGTCGCTCTCCGCGTGCTGGGCGACGATGGCGTCGAGCTTGCCGAGCAGGCCCTCCGCCTCCAGGTTGTCGACGAATTCCTTGGCGAACGGTTTCCAGACGGTGTCGACGAGTACTGTCTTGCCTTCCTCTATGACGTAGCTGTTGTAGCTCGAACCCTTGTGGGTAGAGTACTCGTCGCCATGGAAATGAGTAAGGTCCCAGTCCACCTTGCCTACCCAGGAAACGGTCGCGGTCAGTGATTTCTTCATGCAGACTCCTTCCGGCCGCCGTCCCGGTGCTCGGGCGCAACGGGCGAGTGGCCAATTGTAGCGGCAGGTTGACTCCTTACTGTCGCATTATGGTATTAGAATACCGCAATGCGTATGAAAAAGCAAGCTGAATTGAAGCCAAGAAGACAAAAGAAATTTCGGACAGTCGTGCCTGCAACAACCGTCCTACCAGTCCAGGAGCCGCCTCTGGCCTTTAAGAGCCCTGATATCGGTGGCGTCCCAGCTCATCTCGAGGGTTCCCAGGTAGGTTCCCGCATCGTCATAGATAGGCTTGTAGGAAATGACTATGAAGCGGCCGTTCATTTCTATCCAGAATTCGGCCTTGTCCTTCTCTTTCTTCCTGAAGGCCTCCAGGATCTTCATGACGACGTCGACGCTCTTGGGCGGGTGGCAGTTCTGCACCGAACGGCCTATGATGCCCGGGCTGCGCGGGAACACGCGGTGCGGGGAGTCGGAGTAGTACATCACCTTGTCGTCCGCGTCGACGAACGAGACGTCGACCGGCAGGCTCCGCAGCACGCGGTCGAGGATATCCAGCGGCAGGCCGCCTACGGAGAGCGGGATGACATCCGCCGGGCCGGGTGCCCGCTTCGGCCCCGCGCCTCCCGGCGCCGCGGCCTTCGCGACCTTCGCGGTGGCCGCCTCGATCGCAGCGTTGAAATTCGCATACTGGCCACCAGTCGCCGCGGGCGCGGTGCCGTCAGCGGCGGCGGCCGCAGTGCCGACCAGGGCGGGGTCCCACTGCGCGCCCGGTTTGACCCAGGCAAAGCCAATCGAGTCCTCGCCACGGCGTACCGCGGCCCAGTCCGCGTCGGTCAGGCGCTTGAGGGCGTTCGGGAAGAGGATCTTCTCTTCCATGAAGAGCATCATGCGGACGCTCCTGGCCAGGCCTCTCGCCCGCTTCCGGGCAGAGGGCGTGTCCTCGTGGCCGATTGCGCCTTCAAGCTCCTTGAAGCTCACGCGAATCTCGTCGTGCTTGCCCCACATGACCTTGGAAGGACCGGTGAAGCCCGCCTTCTCAAGGAAGGGGAAGAGCTGGTTCTCCTTTCTTTCGAAATGGACGATTATTGGCTTGAGGCCGAGCGTCGCGCTGCGTATCGATTCAAGGCTGCCTGCCACCGAAGCCAGCCAAAGCGCCCGCGTGCGCTTGCGGGCTTCAGCGTTCTCCGCCAGGTAGGTGTGTACCGGATGCCCGGGCATGCGTTGCGGTTTTTCGCCACGCTCGAGGCCCGCCTTGAAGACGTCCGCGTGAACCTCGCACAGCCGCTGCACTTCCGATACCGGCAGGCCTCCCTCGATGAGGGACTGCTCGAGCTCTGCCACCTCGACCGCGTCAGCGTCCTTGATAAGGTCGTGGAATTCCTTCTTGACCGCCGCGGGCGTTGCGCCTGCTGCCAGCTTGTCGATTATGGCCTTGAGCCGGTCGGCCCGCGCGGCCTTGTCGGCATCGTTCGTCAGGTATTCGCTCATGTCATGCCCCCTAGTTGCCCGTTCTTCTGGTATCATTCTTGTACCGCAGGAGCGAAAACGCAAGGCTTGCGGCCGGACACCGGGGCCGCGTACGACGAAGTCGATCGACGCAGGAGGTACGCATGACCGACAGGACGAGCGTCGTTTTCGGCAACCCGACGGGCGAGGCAGCTTGCCACAAGGCATCCAGGAAAAAGGCCGGCTACCTGAGGAAATTCGGCGGCCGGGGCGCGCTGGACCTTGGCTCGGAGCCGCCGCGAATGACGGCGGTGGCCAATCCGGTGCTCTCCGCTGCCCTCGGCGTTCACAACCTCGTGCTCGACGGGTCGGGCGAGGAGCTCGACGGCGGCAAAGGCGTGGTCATCGGCAACATACGCATGGGCTACGGACATTACCGCATCGCGATGGCTATGGCTTCCGTGATAAAGCACCGCGGCTACGTGCCGTACTGGTTCGACCTGAACGGTTTTCCAGGAACGGTGGCCAGCAGGGTTGTATCCCACCTCGACGATCTTTACTCGTTAGGCTCGAGGCTTTCGCAGAAATCGAGGCTTTTCAACCGCCTTTTCTGGGAGCCGCTCAACTACGAGGGCTTCAAGAAGCTGTCGTACAACGCGGCCGACCAGAAGGTGGCCGAGCTGTACGCGCCGCTTTGCGCGGCCCTGCCCCGCGACATGCCTTTCATCGCCACGCATGGCT
>PGXR01000295.1 GCA_002839245.1 Spirochaetae bacterium HGW-Spirochaetae-7
CCTCGATGGCTGACCTGCTCGAGGAAGTCGAGTTCGACCTTTTCCTGAGCGCCCTCGACCTGAGCGGACTGGATGGCTACCGGGATGAGGATGGTTTCCTGGAGCTAGAAGAAACTGCCTATCAGGAGCCTGTCGTACCCGAGCGGGTAGAGGTTGAATACGAGGTAGATGCGGCCGATGGCGCATTCTCCATGCTATCTGCCGAGGATCGCGACCGACTCGAAGAACTGCAGCCTTTCGTCCCGGAGGATGCCGAGATCCACGAACTCGAACCGTTGGCCGATTCTTCGTACCGACGGCTTGGGAGTGGCTTCTCGTACCGTCGTTTCGGGATGCCTTACGCCAGGGTAGAGGAATTGCCCGTGGTAGCCGATGGCGAACCATCCGAAGTCGTAGCGCTGGATGCGCCGGACGGCGGAGAGGTCATCGTCTTGGTCGACGGAATCTTTACCATCAACAAGGATGCCTTCGTGGCACTGGCCAGCGAGGATAGTGAACTCAAGGCTCTGGCTGACTCGGTCCTTTCTGACCGCGGCGCTTGACAGTTCCGTCAGGGCGACCGTACCTTACGAGTAATGAGCGCAATCAATTATGTTTTTATTCTTGGCAGCACTGCTCCTGTGGTGTTGCATCCTTTCGATACCGGGACCGCGTTCGAGTCGAAGGACGTGGGGGACTTGATCGGCCGCTACGGAACCGGGGAGACACCGCAAGGCGCGGATGCGATCCGCACCGAGCTGTACAAGGCTATGGAAAAAAGTGCCAGGCGCCATTTCCTGGACAAGGGCTACTACCTGCGCGTAGCGTTGGCTGCCACGGCCTTCGTGGTCGTCTACCTGTTCTTCTCCATTCTCGTCCGCGACCCGGTACCGCTAATAGACGAACTGGTACTCGCCTCCCTGGCAGCAGCCGCAGTCTTTCTGGTGAGCGAACGCAAGGTGCTGTCTTCCCCGCAGCATCTCGAGTCGGTGCTGCGGCTCAGGCGGGCGATCGATGGCGCCTATTTCTCCGAGAGCCGAGTTGTCGACCTCGTGGAATCATGGCGTGACGAAGCCCTGGCGTTAGGGCCCGCGGCCTTTTACAAGACTGATACGGTCGAGGTCAAGCTGAATGCCGGCGAGATGGAAGAGGCCGCGTCGCTGTGTGCCTTCCTGGCTGAGCGGTGGCGATCCAAGCCCATAGTCGCAGAACTGTATGCCGCGTCCCAGAAGGGCGGGGTACCGGGGGCTTTGCTCGACAAAGCGGCCCGGCGACTCGGCGCAGCCGAGAATTCAATGGTTCTAGCGTATCTCCGGCTCATACCGCTGGTGCTGTCCGGAGCCGTGTAATGGCCCGCCTTGCCCGTTCCTTGAATATCCGCTCGATGGCGCGCGGCACCTTTATGAGCCTGGCCGGCGCCGCGGCGGTATTGATCGTTGCGGTTGCCCTGGTCTGGCCGCTATGGTACCTGGCGACCAGGCATACGGCCCTGTATACCTGGCTTGCGCTGCTATCGCTCGCCGCCGCCGCCATCTACGCGGTCGTCGCAAAACTGTCCCGCCGCAAGGCTGACGACGCAATCGATAAGTGAACCTTCATGCAGGGCTGTTGCCGGCCATCGCCGTACTGTCCTCATGCTTCCTCAGCCCGGCAGCAGCGGTTCCTTTCGACTATCCTGTCATAGTTAGACTAAGTCCCCAGGACATTGTATTCAGGCAGGCCCAGGATTCCATAGCGCAGGGATATCAGGCCGAGCAGTCCGCCGGCAAGTATCCGGACCTGTTTATCTGCCGCTGGACGGCCGCCGGAGGTGAAGACCTCTTTTCGGTCGCGGCACGGCTGTCGTTGCCGTATGAAGCTTTGGCGACCCTGAACGGCATTGGTCGGCCCCGGGCCTTCGTCGCCGGCGAAACGGTGTTCATCCCTTCGATCGCGGGCGTTTTCGTGCCGGACAATCCGAGGAACGACCTTGACATCCTCCTGTCGGCACGGCTGGAAGAACAACCCGATGGCCTTGCTACCGGAACAATACGCATGACCCTGGATTCGGCCGGCAAGCGGCCGATGTTCACCTTCTATCCCGGCGCCAGGTTCTACCGCA
>PGXR01000022.1 GCA_002839245.1 Spirochaetae bacterium HGW-Spirochaetae-7
CATCGAGCCGACGGGCGGCACGATCCGCTTCAACGGCGAGGACGTGACGGCAACCGACAAAGAGCGCACGCAGGCCTATCGCCGTCAGGTCCAGATGATATTCCAGGACCCGTACGCGTCGATGAACCCGCGGTTCAAGATCAAGGACGTCCTGGAAGAACCGCTGATCATACACCGCATCAAGGGTGACCGCCTCGAGCACGAGGCGATGATCGTCAAGGCGCTGAACGAGGTCAAGCTCAACCCGCCCGAGGAATACATGGGGCGTTTTCCCCACATGCTCTCGGGAGGCCAGCGTCAACGCGTGGCGACGGCGCGCACGCTGATACTCAACCCGCTGATGCTCGTCGCCGACGAACCGGTATCGATGATAGACCTGTCGACCCGCGCCGAGGTGCTCCACATGATGAAGGACGTGCAGCGCGACCTCGGGCTGTCGTACCTGTACATCACCCACGACCTGTCCACGGCGCGCTACTTCACCGACAGGATAGCGGTGATGTACCTTGGCCGCATCGTCGAGATGGGCGACGCCGACGACGTCATCGACCACCCCCTGCACCCCTATACCCGGGCCCTCATCGACGCGGTACCGGAACCCGTGACGGGCAAGGTCGACATCATCAAGGAACTTCCCATCTCGGGCGAGATCCCGTCGCCCGCGAACATCCCGCCCGGCTGCCGTTTCCATCCCCGCTGTCCCTACGCCAAGCCCGAATGCTCAGCGGAAGCGGAGCCGGAGCTGATCGACATTGGCAACGGCCACTTCCACGCTTGCCGGAGGTATAAAGAAATCTAGATTCGGCTCGCTGTTCCGTAAAGTCAGGCTGTCCATCAAGGTGGGCAGCCTTTTTTCTAGTCTGCGACGC
This sequence comes from Spirochaetae bacterium HGW-Spirochaetae-7, assembly GCA_002839245.1. GTDB lineage: Bacteria > Spirochaetota > Spirochaetia > Treponematales > UBA12059 > SZUA-370. The sequence continues at coordinate 870 of PGXR01000022.1, forward strand.
CCACGGAAGCGGACCCGGGAGAAGCTGCAGGAACCGACGCCCGGCGGCCTTTCCCGAGGTACAGGAAGGCGGATCCGAACAGCAGAGCTCCGGCGATCACCCAGACTGCGTCGATCGATATGAAGCGCAACGCGGTACTGAACGCGAGAGACGATACTATGCCGCCCAGCTGTACCGACAGCGACGCGATCGACAGGAAGCTGGCCCTCGCTGAAGGAGGGACCTCGGTATTGAATACCGTAGCCTCGGGTACCGACATCATGCCATTGCAGCACATCACCGCCAGGAACAGCGCGACGAACCCTGGCACTGCGCCTTGCATGGCAAGCGCCAGGATCGAGCATCCGGCTATGATACGGAGAACGCCGATGATGGCCATGCCTGAACGAGGCCGCGCCTTCCTGAGCGCCGCGCCGATGATGACGTTGCCCGCGACCGCGGCCGCGAAGCAGGCGGCATTCACGAAGCCGAATATCCAGGTCGCGTCGGCCCCGCCGAGTATCCCGCGTAGCCGGGGCTGCCAGTATAGCTCGATGGCGCTGAAGGACAGCCCCCAGAAGGCGGCGCCAGCCAGCAGGCGCACGATCGTCCCGTTGCCGTGCATAGTCGATACAGCCTCGCGCAACAGGACGGTGAGCCTTGTCCCGGTTGAATGCTCTCCGGAGTGTCTGTCTTCCCGCCTCGGGCCATCGCGCCGCGACGTGAACAGCGTCATGCAGAAGAGCGCCGCCAGAAGCGCGATCTGGACGACCAGGTTGCCGTTGTAAGGATTCGCCTGCGGATGCAGGCGTTTCCATAAAACCGGGATGGCCCCGCCTCCCAGCGCCCCGATGGCGAGCCCGAGCGTCTCGGCCACACCCATCGCTGTCATCAGGGAATGCAGGCGGTCTTTCCCGCGCCGCTCGATGTACGCGTCGATATACAGCGCTTCTATTGACCCCGACGAGAACGCCCTGGACACGCCGTATAGCGCGGCGGCGACGACTACCCCGGCAAAGCCGTCTGCGCTCAACATCAGCGCGTAGCCGCTCGCAGCGATGGCGATCGATACCAGGTATACGCGGCGACGGCCCACCAGGTCGGACAGCACGCCGCTCGGCAGCTCGAACAGGATGACAGCTGCCGACATCGCCGCCAGGACTATCCCGGCTCCCTCTACGGGTACGCCTTTGGACATGATCATCAGTACGAGGATCGGGCTCATGACACCGACGATGGCCCAGTGGATGAAGCGGTTGACGAAGGGTATCAGCATTCCGCTGCCTCGGGGAATCGCGGAAGCAACTGGAACTGCGCGGCGACCATCACGGTTCCAGGGATGCAAGCTTCCTCCGGATCGAAGCGGCGGTAACGCACCATGACAGCCTCAAGTGCCGCTTCCAGGCTCTTGAGTTCCTCCGGCGACAACCTTAGGCTCCAATCGCTGATCGCCCCCGCGTAGCGCCATTCGCCCGATGAGTCCGGCAGGTGGCCTATCCAGTCCGCCATCCGCTCCGCGTGGGCACCGGCGATGGCGCGCAGGAACTCGGTTCCGAGCAAGGCCGTCTCAGGATCTCCGCCCATCGTGCGCTCGTCGAAGTAGGTGCTCCGGTGCGACGCCCGCCACCAGCGCTCCTTCTTCGACGGCCTCGGATCATCCTCGATGAACCCGAACGACGCCAGCTGGCGCAGGTGATAGCTCGTGGCACCGGTCGACTCGCCTAGCCGCTTGGCCAGCCCGCTCGAGGTTGCCGGGCCGAATTCGCGCAGTGCGCCCAACAGCCGCAGGCGTAAAGGATGGGCAAGGCCCTTGAGGTTCTTCGGCTCGAGCCTGAGGATGGGTCCCGAATCGGCGGCTCTGTCTGGATTGTTGCTTTCCATAACCGAAGCATAGTATTGCAAAGTTTATTTTGCAATACATATTTTGCAATAATCGGCAAAAACGCTTAAAAATCGATACTTAGGCTCAGGCGTCCAGCTTGCCCATCTCTCCGCGCTTAGTCAGGTAGAAGATGACGTAGGTCAGGGCGATGAACAACGCGAAAGCCAACGAGAACAGCAACGCGGCCGGATCGGTAAAGGCTTCGACCATCACCCGCATCGAGCGGGCCGGGTCGACCATCACGTCCCAGCTGTTTATGCGCGCGAAACGTCCGAAATGGATGCCGAATCCCGACAGGAGAATCGCCGGAACCATCATCGCCCATCCCGCTACCCGGCCGAACAGCGACCGCATCGTGCCGTGCATCACGTACATCGAAATGAGGCCAAGGTAATGCCCGACGAACGCGAAGGCCGCGTTCATGACGATGTCGTACCACAAAAGGTCGTATTCCGACAGCCATGTCGCCGTCACCGAGCCGAGCCCCGCCCGCCTGACGACATGGATGAAGTCGGTGAAGATGTACGGGGCGTTGGGGTAGAAAACGATCCATGCCGCGAACGCGACCAACGCTGTCGCCACCGTTCCCGCGCGCGACTTCCGGCTGGCGGACAGCGCCGCGCCTAGCCAGGCTATGGGTATCGGCACCGCCGCGAGGAAGAGGTTCCAGATCAGGTAGCCCTGCGCAAAACGGCCGGTCAGCGCCAGGCGGACGAATACGAAGAGGACACAGGACAGGAACGACAGCCCGACGACGAGTGAAAGCCTTGCCGCCGGGCGGATGGCGCGCATGTCCATATCGTTCCTGTCGACCCTAGAGTTCCAGCGACCGGGCGGCGACGAGCGAGCCGACCATGGCCACGAATTCGGCTGCCTTCATCGGGGGCAGCTGTCGCCCGTCCCGCACGCGGACGGCGACCGTACCTTCGTCGCGCTCCTTGGCGCCGACGACGAGCATATACGGTATCTTCTGCCCCTGGGCGTCGCGTATCTTGGCGTTCATCCGCTCGTCAGAAAGCACCGCGCGGACTCGCAGACCGGCCTTCTTGAGGTCGGCGGCCACCGTGGCGGCATAGTCTGAAAAGTCCTGGCCCACGGGAATGACCACCGCCTGCTCCGGCGCCAGCCATATCGGGAAGGCTCCCGCCGTATGCTCGAGGTATACGCCGAAGAAACGCTCTATCGAACCGAGGAGGGCGCGGTGGACCATGTACGGCCGTTTCTTCTGGCCGTCGGAGTCGATATAGGTCATGTCGAAACGCTCGGGTTCGTTGAAGTCGAACTGTATGGTGGTCAGCTGCCACTCCCGGCCTATCGCGTCCTTGACCTTGAGGTCTATCTTGGGGCCGTAGAAGGCGCCGCCGCCCTCATCCATCTCGTACGGCAGGCCTTCCTTGTCGACAGCCTTGCGCAATGACTCCAGGGCGGTTTCCCACATCACCGGCTCCCCGACAGCTCCGTCGCCCGCCGGCCTGGTCGCGAGGTAGGCCTTGATCTCCTTGAAACCCAGGGTCTTGTGCATGAACAGCGAAAAGCGCAGCACCTCGGCTATCTCGTCCTCTATCTGCTCGGGAGTACAGATGATGTGCGCATCGTCCTGGGTAAAGCCCCTGACGCGCATCAGGCCGTGGAGTGTCCCCGAGCGCTCGTAGCGGTACACGGTGCCCAGCTCGGCCCAGCGCATCGGCAGCTCGCGGTACGAGTGGACGCTGTTGTTGTATATCATGATGTGGAAAGGGCAGTTCATCGGCTTGATGTAGTAGTCGTCCTCGTCCACCTTCATTGGCGAGTACATGCCTTCCTTGTAGAAGCCGAGGTGTCCCGAGGTCTGCCACAGCCAGCTCTTGCCGATGTGCGGGGTGAACAGTATCTCGTAGCCGTTCTTGTAGTGTTCGTCGCGCCACCAGTTCTCCAGCTCCACGCGGAAACGGCCGCCTTTTGGATGCCAGTAGATGAGGCCAGGACCCGCTTCCTCGTGAGTGCTGAAAAGGTCCAGCTCCTTGCCCAGGCGGCGGTTGTCGCGTTTCTCCGCTTCCTCCAGCATTTTCAGGTGGGCCTCGAGTTCCGCCTTGCTGATGAAGGCGTACGCGTAGATGCGGGTGAGCATCGGGCGCTTCTCGTCGCCGCGCCAGTACGCGCCGGCTATGGAGCGCAGCTTGAAGGCGTCGGGCCGGATGTCGCGGGTCGAATCGACGTGGGGGCCTCGGCAAAGGTCCCTGAAGGCGCCCTGTTCGTAGACGGTTATCTTCCCGTCCTCGAGCCCGTTGATAAGCTCGACCTTGAACGGCTCGTCGGCGAACATCGCAAGGGCTTCGGCCTTGCTCACCTCGACGCGCTTGAACGGCACGTTGGCAGAGATGATGCGGCGCATTTCCTTCTCGATGGCGGGCAGGTCATCCGGCTGGATCGGGGACGGGAACTGGAAGTCGTAATAGAACCCGTCATCGATGGCAGGTCCGATGGCTACCTTGGTGCCCGGATACAGCTTGACGACGGCCTCGGCCATCACATGGGACAGCGAGTGGCGTACGGTTTCGACTGGGTGACTCATCGGGTACTCCTCGGACGGGAACAGCCGGGCGGGACGCGTCCGCACGCCGACCCGCCAGGGATTCTTTCCCGGCGTTGACTCGTAAGGACGAATCCCATAGGGAATCCGCGGTACCACCTTACTTCGGCGAGAGTTGGAAAAAGGCTCGCCGCACTCGGAATGCTGTAACGGGCGTACCCGGCACCGATTACCGGCCGCTTTGCGCGGCTTTCACCGGAACGGCTCCGGAGCGGTTTTCTGCGGTGTCGCGTCAGGCGCCTTCCAGCCTCGGGCTGCCTTCTCTCGGGGCGCAACGATCCGCATACTCTTCTCCATCAAAGCCTGTGCGTTAGAATATGGCGTTCAGCGTAGCCTTTCGTCAAGCGTCAGACGGCCTTGAAGCGGGACATGAGGTCGGGAGCTCCTCCGCCCCCGTCCTTGCGGGTGAACTCACCCGATTCCTTGTGGTAGATGTAGTCCTGCGCCCAGTCCCGGTAGTGTCGTATCGTCTCGACGACGCCCCGGGCCGTGAACCGCGCCTCGCCGTCGGTCATCGTGGGGTGGATCGACAGGCGGACCCAGCCCGGCTTCTCGGTCAGGTCGCCGGCCTCGATGAGTTCGGTGATATGCCTGCTCGTCGACTTGTCGATGCTGAACAAAATATGCCCGTAGCTCCCGGCGCAGGAGCAGCCGCCTCGGGTCTGGACGCCGAAACGGTCGTTCAGGAGCCTGACGATGAGGTTGTAGTGCTCTCCGGGAGCGTAGAACGACAGTATGCCCAGCCGGTCAAGGTTGCCCCCCTCCAGAAGCATTATGGCGGGCTCCTTGCTGAACTCCGACAGGATGATGTCCATGATCTCGCGCTCGCGGGCCTGGATTTCGGCGACGCCCATGGCCTCCTTGAGCTTGAAGGCGAGGGCGGCCCGTATGGCCTGGAGGAAGCCTGGGGTACCCCCGTCCTCGCGGGCCTCGATCTCGTCGACATAGCTGTGGGTGCCGAAGGGAGTGGTCCACTTGACGGTTCCACCGCCCGGGTGGTCGGGCACATGGCAGGTGTACAGGGCGTTTGACATGACGAGGATGCCCGACGAACCGGGTCCGCCGAGGAATTTGTGGGGCGACAGCATGATGGCGTCAAGGCGGCGCTCGGGATCGGCCGGATGCATGTCGATGTCCACGTACGGCGCGGCGGCCGCGAAGTCGACGAAGCAGAAGCCGCCGTGGCAGTGCATGATGGCGGCCATGTCGTGGCAGGGAGGCAGGAGGCCGGTCACGTTGGATCCTGCGGTAAAGGAACCGATGAGGAGGGGACGGTCGACAGCGTCCCGGCACATGCGGTCCAGCCACTCGAGGTCCGGCAGTCCAGTCGCGTCGTCCCGTGGAACGAGTTGCAGGTCGACGTCGCATTCCTCCCAGGTGATCTGGTTGGAATGATGCTCCATGTGGGTAACCAGCACCAGCGGACGCTTGCCGTCGCGGCATGTCCGCTTGCAGCTCTCGGGCATCCTGAGGCCCAGGAGGCGCTGCAGCTTGTTCACCGCGGCCGTCATCCCGAAGCCGGTGAAGAACAGCGAGTCCTGCTCCGAGGCGTGCACGGAGTCCTTGATGACACGGCGCGCGCGATGGTAGGCCTCGGTCATCGCGACGCCGGTATAGGTCGTCTCGGTGTGCGTGTTGGCGACCAGCGGGCCTATCTCGCGGAGCATGAAGTCCTCGATCGGAGCGTACAGGCGCCCCGACGCCGTCCAGTCGGCGTACACTATTGGACCCGTGCTGCCGTCGGAGAGCCTCATGGTCGCGTCGATGCCGACGATGTTCTCCCGGAAGGGGTGGAAGTGCTGTTCCAGGCTCATGGTTGCTCCTTGGAACTTCATTAAATGTGATACTTGAAGCTTGGTCAAGCAAACATCGCAAGCGCGTGTCGGCTGGCGCCTTGTTTTTCTGACCGCTCTTGTTTATTTTATGGTGCGGTGACAAAAGAAAACGATGTTGAAGGCGCGGTCCTCACAGAAGAGGATACCGAGACGCGACAGCCTGACGAATACAGGGTAGTGCTCTTGAATGACGACTTTACGACAATGGAATTCGTCGTGGCGGTCATCATGTCAGTGTTCCACCGCGATATGTTCGAGGCTACGCGCATCATGCTCGACGTGCACAAGAAGGGTAAAGGGGTCGTGGGTACGTATACGTACGACATAGCCGCCACAAAGGTAAGCAGGGTGCATACGATGGCGAGGGAGAATGGCTTCCCGCTCAAGTGCATCATGGAAAAGGCATAAGAAGATATGAAGGTCAGCCAGCAGGTTCAAGCGATATTCAACGCCGCGTACAACGAGGCCAAGCTCAGGGGACACGAGTACCTGACGCCGGAACACATTCTGTACGCCTCGCTGTCGTTCGAGCAGGTACGATCCATACTTGAGGCCTGCGAAGCCGACATCGACCACATCAAGGTCGGCATGGAATCTTACTTCGAGCAGAAGATCCCGGCGGTCAAGGACCAGGAGCCTATACAGACGGCGGGCTTCCAGAGCGTTATCGAACGAGCGGTCCTCCAGTCCCAGGGTTCTGGCAAGACTGAGGTCGGCATTCCCGAAATCCTCGTGTCGCTATTCGACGAGGAACGCAACTATTCCGCCTACTACCTCCGCAAGGCCGGCGTCAACAGGCTGCACCTGCTCGAGGTGATATCGCACGGCCTCGACGTGGACTTGAGCGAGCCCGACGTCGAGGAATCCGACACCGCGGGAGACGACTCCGGGGACCAGGCATCCGCCGGTTCGCGGAACGGCGGCCCGTTTTCATCACCCGAAGAGGACGACGAGGCCGACGTCCGCCAGAAGCCGCGGTCGACGGTTCGGGCGGGCGCGCTTGACAAATTCACGACCGATCTGACCAAGGCGGCTCGCGAGGGCCGGCTCGAGCCGGTTATCGGTCGCGAAGCGGAGATAGAGCGCACCATACAGGTCCTTTGCCGCAGGCTCAAGAACAACCCCATCCACGTCGGCGACGCCGGTGTCGGCAAAACCGCCGTCACCGAAGGCCTCGCGCAGCGCATCGTGGACGGCAAGGTCCCGCCCAAGATCCAGGACTACACCATATACTCGCTGGACATGGGATCGATAATAGCCGGCACCAAGTTCCGCGGCGACTTCGAGGAACGCATCAAGCGCGTCGTCGACGAGCTCCTCAAGAAGGAGAAGGTCATCCTGTTCATCGACGAGATACACACGATAGTCGGCGCTGGAGCCGTATCGGGAGGCTCGATGGACGCTTCCAACCTCCTCAAGCCCGCGCTGACGAGCGGCAAGCTCCGCTGCATCGGCTCGACGACCTACGACGAGTACAACAAGTTCTTCGACAAGGACCGCGCGTTGTCGCGCCGGTTCCAGAAGATCGATATCGTCGAGCCCACCGTCGGCGAAGCCATCGAGATACTCAAGGGGCTCAAGCCCAAGTACGAGGAATACCACAACGTCGTCTACTCGGATGAAGCCATAGAGCTCGCCGCCAGGCTCTCGGCACAGTTCATCACCGAGCGCCGCCTTCCCGACAAGGCCATCGACGTGATAGACGAGGCCGGAGCCTGGGCAAGGATCCGAGACTACAAGGTCGACACCGAGGCAAAAGCGGCCGGCGGCGCCACGGAAAAGCCGGAAGCTGCCGAAATCGAGGCAGTCGAGGCAGCGGGGGGAGCCGAAGCCGAGGCGGTGGACCCCAGGAAGACCAGGACCCTGGCGATAGGCAGGTCCGAAATCGAGATAGTCGTGGCCAAGATCGCGCGCATCCCCGAGAAGAGCGTGACGCAGGGGGAGCGTGACAGGCTCGCGAACCTCGAAGCCGACCTCAAGGCCTGCGTTTTTGGCCAGGACTCGGCGGTCGATGCCGTTGCCAGGGCCGTCAAGCGCGGCAGGGCCGGTTTCCGCGCCGCGGACAAGCCGGTGGCCAACTTCCTCTTCGTCGGACCCACGGGCGTTGGCAAGACGGAGCTTGCCAAGAGGCTCGCCGACACCCTGGGCGTCTCGCTCCACCGCTTCGACATGAGCGAATACCAGGAGAAGCACACGGTCTCAAGGCTCATCGGTTCGCCGCCGGGCTATGTCGGTTACGAGGAAGGCGGGCTCCTGACGGATGCCATACGCAAGACGCCGCATGCCGTCGTCCTTCTAGACGAAATAGAAAAGGCGCATCCGGACGTCTACAACATCCTGTTGTCGATCATGGACTACGCGACGCTTACGGACAACCAGGGCCGCAAGGCGGATTTCCGCAACGTGGTCCTCATCATGACAAGCAACGCGGGTGCGCGCGACATAGGCAAGCCGATGATAGGCTTCGGCGAGCGGGCCTTCACCGAGGCTGCCATCGACGACGCCGTCCAGAAAGCCTTCACGCCCGAGTTCCGCAACCGGCTGGACGCGATCGTCCGCTTCGGAAGGCTGCCGCAGGAAATCATCGAGCGCATCGTGGTCAAGGCGCTGGACGACTTCCGCGCACAGCTGGCGGAGAAAAAAGTGACGCTCGAGGCCTCGGACGCCTGCGTGAAGCGCCTCGCCGAGCTGGGCTATTCCGACGAGTTCGGCGCGAGGAACGTCGGCCGCGTCGTGGAGGACAGGATAAAGACCTGGTTCGTCGACGAGGTGCTGTTCGGCAGGCTCAAGGACGGAGGCGCGGCGAAGGCGGACGTCAGGGACGGCGAGATAGTAATAGACGTGACCTGACGGAAGGGGATGATGGCCAGACGTTTCAAGCCAGGGACTACTCGGGAAGACCCACGTTTTCCATGGTTGGAAGAGGACGAATGGTTCACGTTTCCCCCGACATCGGAGACCTCCACCAACGGAGTGCTGTGCAGGGGCGGCAACCTGTCGCCGGGCATGCTCCTGTCGGCCTACCGCCAGGGCGTTTTCCCGTGGTTCAACGACGATGACCCCATAATCTGGTGGAGCCCCGATCCACGCTTCATCCTGGTGCCGTCGGAGCTCCACGTATCGTCGACGATGAAGAAGCTGCTGAAGAAGCGCCGTTTCGAGCTGGCCCTCGACCGTTCGTTCGGCGAGGTCGTCCGCGCCTGCTCATCCACGCCCCGCCCGGGACAGACAGGCACCTGGATAACGAACGACATGATAGCCGGCTACGAACGCCTTCACGAGCTGGGCTACGCCCACTCTATCGAGGCGCGGCTCGACAGCAGGCTTGTTGGCGGCCTGTACGGAATCTCCCTGGGATCGGCGTTCTTCGGCGAGTCGATGTTCAGCCTGGAGCCAGACTCGTCAAAAGCCGCTTTCATGCCTCTCGTCTGGACGCTGGCCGAGGCCGGCTTTACGCTGGTGGACAGCCAGGTGCGGACCGCGCACGTCGAGTCGATGGGCGGCAGGAGCATCGCCAGGACGGAATACCTGGCCAGGCTCGCGACCGCCCTCGAGTCACCCACCTTCAAGGGCGATTGGGGAACGGTCTTCCCCGATTTTCCCGATTCGGCGCCGCTGCGTAGCCTATGCGAGGGGCGCCCTTCCGGGGTATCGTGTGTCTCATCGACATGACGACCTGGAGCGCGTACCCAAGACATGAGAGTTCTATGCATACAGTTACCTGAACAGGATGCTACTGGCGAGGCTGCCAGAGACAACGTCCCGCTTGCCGGCTCGAGGCTGATGGCCTTCGCGGAGAGCCGAGGCGCGTTGCGGCGCGACGACTGGGCCTTGCTCGACGAGGACACCGCCGACTCTGGCGGCGACGCGGCCATCGCGGCGGCCATCCTGGGAGCAAGCCCCGAACTGGTCGTCTTCACCCTTTTCAGCCACAACATAGAGCGCAGCCTCTGGATAGCCAAGCGACTGCGGGCGTTGATGCCGGCCACCCATTTTGTCGCGGGCGGCCCGGAAGTCGTCCAGGGCATGCCCGTCTTCAAGGCGCATGCCTTCGACGCGCTCATCGAGGGCGAATGGGAAGAGCCCTTCATCGGCCTGCTGGCTGACCTGTCCGCCAGGTCGCTCAAGCCTCGCTATACTGCCGGCGCTCCTCTCGACCTGGAAACGGTCCCCGATCCCTACCTTTCAGGCACGCTCGCCGTCTCCCCTGACAAACCGGTCTTCATAGAGAGCTCCAGGGGATCGCTCGTCAACCCGGTTTTCCTGGGCAGGCGTCCTGCCGGGCTTCGCTATTTTCCCAGGGACTTTGCTCCGCGCGTTCTCAGGCTGGCGTCGGAAGGCGGCGTCGACGAGGCACGTTTCGTTGATCCGCAGCTTGACGCTAAGCCGGATTTCAAGAGTTTCGTCAAGGCGCTCGCGGCAGCCAACGAGTCGGGAGTCGGCCTGTCGGGTCATATCGATCCGGCGGCGGTCGACGACGAGCTCGTAGGATTGCTCGCCGATGCTGCCTTCATGGCAGTCTCTGCCGACCTCGGAAGCGTCAATCCCAAGGCCCTCGAGGCTGTCGGCCTGCGTCTGGACAGGGAAGGGCTGGAACGGGGAGCCCGCCTGTTGTGGGCACAGGGAATCATAGTCCAGCCTGACGTCTACCTCGGCCTGCCGCATGACAGCTACGAGACGACCATCGAAACCTTCGACTTCCTGGGCATGGCCGGCATGGGACAGGACACGGAACTGCAGCCGATGCCCGTAGCTCCCGGCTCCATGCTCCGCGAAGATTCCGCGAGCTACGGGGTCAAGGAATTCCTGGAACGCCCTCCGTACTGGGTCGTTGAGACCGAATGGATGGACGAAGACGACCTCCTCGACGCCATGGCCGATTTCGAGGAAAGTTTCGACGTTGCCTGGGGAACCCCTGTCACACCCTGTTTCTCGGCGGAACGGGGCGGGTTCGTCGCCTTCGCCGACCTTCGCTCGGCTGCCGGGCTCGATGCCCTCCTGGTATCGCCGGAACGCCTGGCGTCGTCGGTCACGCTGTTCCTTGACGCCGACGATACTGAGCGGGCCGCCAGGGTGGTGCGGGCAGCCAGGGACCTGCGCAAGGAGAATCCGTATACCCTCTGGCAGATAGTGCTGCATTCCAACGCCGGCATCCCCGGCACCGGCCTGGTGGACAAGCTATCCGACGCGTTCTCGATGCCTGAACACTACTTCGAGCTTTCCAGGATCTTTTCTCTGGACATGCAGCCTGACTTCCAGGTCAGGACGTTTTTTGCGACATCGTCGGAAGCGCTGGCGCTCGCCGCCATGCGCGACAGGAAAGACCTGGAGACCGTCTTCGCTATAGGCGACGCCATGCCCGGCGCCAGGCTGGTCGAAGCCCTGCCGTTCATGGCCTTCGACCGCGAGACGGCGCCTTTCGAACTCCTGTACGATCTGATGAGCGCCTACAGGGTTTACCCCGAACTGCTCCTGGAAGCGCCGCGGTCGTTGTTCAGTATGAAGAGTTGAGGTCTACCCGGTGTTCGGCGTCGCCGGTACGTATCCACCGTTCCATGTTTTCGATGGTCTGGCGGGCGTTCATGTCCACCGCTTCCCAGGTCGATCCGGCGACGTGCGGGGAAAGCACGACGTTGGGAAGCGTGTGGATGGGAAAATTCGACGGCGCACCCATGACCGAACCGTCCTGCGGATAGCTGTACCAGACGTCTATCCCGGCGCCGGCCAGCGTGCCGTCGGACAGGGCTGCGTAGAGCGCGGCCTCGTCGACAACCTCGCCCCGGCCGACGTTGACGAGCCAGGCGCCCTTCATCGCCGCGAGTTCGGAAGGGCCTAGCAGGCCGCGCGTGGCATCGGTCAGCGGCAGCGCGACGAAGACTATTTCGGCGCCGCCGAGCGCGGAATGCAGGTCGGTCGTCACTTCGTCGAAATACGCAGGAGCGGCTTCCCCGCTCCTGCGCCGGTACCCTGTCACCTTGCAATCGAAGGCCTTGAGCAGGCGCGCCAGCGTCACGCCTATCGCCCCCGAGCCGAGTATCGTGCAGCGCCTCCTGTAGATGGAGTGCCAGAAATCTTCCCTTCCCTTGCCTACCCAGAAGCCATGCCACTTCCTGTCGCGCAGGTCGTTATGGTATTCTACGATGCGGCCGAAGCCGGCCAGTACCAGGGCCAGCGCCCGTTCGGCTACGCTCTCGGCGTTGCCGTGGCAGTTGAATACCGCTACGCCACGCTCGACCAGGAGGTCGGCGGGCAGGTGGTTGACTCCGACAAACGGCACGAATACCGCCTTGAGCCCGGTAGCCGTCTCGTAATAGGAGCGGTCGACCATGTTGGCGACCACCGCGTCGAGGGTACCGAAGGCCGCCAGGCACGGTTCGACGCCTCGGACCAGTTCTACCCCGGGGCCGGCCCTTCTCTGCAAGCCATCGGCCAGTTCAGTCCACATTTCGTTCATCGGGAGGCAAAATCCTATGCGCACCATCGTCTCCTCTTGGGGTAGAGTGGAATATACGGAAACATTCAATGAGCTCGTTTGTTAAGGTAAGGATAATCGATTCCGAAATTCAAGGGAAGACCGGGTATCAAACCGACCACCGCCCGCTAGTAGAACCGGTACAGCGCAATAGAAGCAACAGATATCTGGAAATTTCCCGGAAGGAACGAACCGTGAAGATGAAAATAAAAGCATTGATCGCCGCCTTCTCGCTCATCCTTGGCTCGTGCGTCTCGTCGCCCGACTCTTCAGCCCACGCTCCCGCCGTTGAGCCGGTCAAGGCCGCGGAAGAGCCGAGCATCGCAATGCTCATCGAGCGCGGCGACACCGCGGGGCTCCAGGCTCTCTTCAAGGGCCGGGAACAGGCAAATGCTCCCGATGGCGCCGGTCTATACCCGCTCCATTCGGCGGTACTCAGGAAATCGAGCGAGATGGTCGGAATCCTGCTATCGATGGGCGCGGCTCCCGATCCCGTCGATCCCGATGGCAAGACGCCGCTCAGGTACGCGGTAGACTCGGGCGACGCAGCCTCCGCTCGTGAACTTGTGCTGAAAGGAGCATCGGTCTTCCTCGCCGACAAGGCCGGAGTAAGCCCGCTCGACGCTGCCATCGCCAAGGGTTTTACCGGATCCATCGTGGACCGCCGCTCGGCCTCGGCAAGGGGCTCCCATGGCGAGACACCGCTCCATGTCGCCGTGGACCGATTATCCCTCGATGCCGTCAAGACTATCCTGTCGCTTGACCCGGATCTTTCAGCGCGAGACAGCTCGGGCCGTACCCCCCTCGACGCCGCGTTCATGCACCCCGGCAGCCTGGCGAGCGCTGCCATCGCCGAGCTCCTGGTATCGAGAAACGCCCCGAGCAACCTGGACGACTTCTCGTACTTCGTCAGGGCAGTCAGGGATACGAACTACGCCAGGGCGCGCTTCGTGGATGGCGCTACGGTGCTCCATGAGGCAGTCAGATTCGACCACAAAGGATACCTGGCGTTCTTCCTCGAGCGAGGCGTGCCCGTCGACGCGCGGAACGCATCCGGCTCGACGGCTCTGCACGACGCGATCAGGCTGGACAGGCTCGATTCGGCTAAAGCGCTCATCGACAAAGGCGCAGATCCCAATGCGCGGGATGGCTCGGGGAACACCCCTCTCCACCTCGCGCTCCCGTCCGCGCAATCGCAGGTATCCGTGGACATGCTGCTAGCGGCCGGGGCCGATCCGTCCATCAAGGACAAGGGCGGCAATACCGCCCTACACATCGCCGTGTCGCTTGGCTATCCTCCATCGCTCGTCGATATACTTATCGCCAGAGGAGCTCCTGTGGATGCCGCCAACGTCGAAGGCGACACGTCCTTGGCCATGGCCATACGCCGTAGAAACGGGCCGCTCGTCGCGACGCTCTCCGGCAAGGGAGCGAGCCTGTTCGTCAAGAACGCCAAGGGCGAGACTCCCCTTTCGATAGCTTTGGCTGACGGAGCCGAATCGACGGTCATGCTCCTTGGGGCGTCCCCCAGGAACGCGCGCGACGATTCCGGCGATTCGCCCTACCACCACGCCGTAAGGCTCCTTTCGGCAGCCGACACCATCGCCGCGATGAAGACGCTCGGGTTTGATCCATCGGCCAGGAACAATGAGGGCGACACGGCACTCCATCTGGCGACGAGGTCCAATGCCAGGGAGCAGGGGTTGGCCCTCCTCTCGGCAGGGTCCGACCCCTTCTCGGCCAACGCCGCCGGGGCCACTCCGCTGTCTCTGGCTTTGTCACAGAAGGCGGGGCCCCTGGCCTGGTTCTTCACCGACGCGGTCATGGCGTCCAGGGACTCTTCGGGCAACGGTCCCCTGCACTACGCTGCCATGGCCGGACTTGCCGAAGGCGCTGCCTTCCTCGCATCCAAGGGCGTCGACATCGACGCGAGGAACGCCGCGGGCCAGAGCCCGATGATGCTGGCCTTGAGGAAGGATTCGACCGGCACGGTCAACACGCTCCTTTCGCTCGGGGCCGACATCAAGGCGCGCGACTCGTCGGGCGCGACTGCCCTGCACCTCGCCGTGTACTGGAACTCCACCGAATGCCTGAGGCTGCTTGCCCGTTCCGCATCGGACCTGGACCCGCGCGACTACACCGGCAAGACGCCACTCCGCGACGCCGTCGACAAGGCGAACGTTTCCGCGACCGCCTTCCTGCTTGAACGCGGAGCCGATCCGCTGGCGCGGGACAATTCAGGCGAAACGCCTCTGCACGCCGCGGCCCGCCAGGCGGACGAACGCTTCGCTAGCGCGCTCGCCTCCAAGGCCAAGCGCATCGACGTCCGCGACGACTCCGGAGCGACGCCTCTCCTGGAAGCGGCCTACGCTGAGACGCCGAAAACCGCCCGGGTTCTCGCGGCCCTGGGCGCATCCATCCACGCCAGGGACTCCACTGGAGAGAGTCCCCTCAGTTATGCGCTCAAGAAAGGCGGCAACCTGCTCGCCGCCATGCTCGACGAAAAAACGGCGAGGAGCTCCGACGCCGACGGCCGCTCGGTGCTGCGTGTCATCATAGAGGCCAAGCCGTCCGTAGAATTCGTCGAGACTGCGCTGGCTGCCGGCGCCTCCCCCAACGACAGGGATGCCTTCGGCCGGTCCCCCCTCCACGCCGCCGCCATGAGCGGCTATTCGGGTCTCGTGACTCGACTCGCCTCCGCCGGTGCTGACCTTTTCGTCAGGGACTCCGAGGGCGCTACCCCGGCGGGAATTGCGCTCGCCAAGGCGAATTCAGGCAGCGATGAGGCCATCCGGGCGATGTTCGGAACAAATCCCAATTCAGCCGACTACCTCGGGGATACAGTCCTGCACTACGCGGCGGCGGCCGGCCTAGACAAGGCCGTCCAGTCGTTGCTGGCGCTCGGAGCCGACCCTGGCATCCGCAACGCCGCAGGCGAGACGCCTGCGGACGTCGCCAGGCGTCGCGGCTATGAGACGCTGGCCAAATTGCTCGGCAATTAAGACAGGGACGAAGAGGTTCGGGTGTTTCAACAGGATGAACAAGATGATGCTTTTATCTTGTTCATCCCTTTGTCATGGCGTGGTTCAGCTGATTTCCTGGTATTCGTCGAGACTGCGAAGATCCCGTAGCTTCTGTATGGCTTTTTCCTGGATCTGCCTCACCCGCTCCCGGGTGATACCGAGCAGTTTCCCCGTCTCTTCCAGCGTCAGAGGACCCTCGCCGTTGAGCCCGAAGCGCAACGTAATGATGGTGATCTCCCGCTGGTTGAGGCTCTGGATGACATCGCCGAGGGTATCCTGCAGGGTCATGCAGAATACTTCCTCGAACGGCTCCACGGCGTTCTCGTCCTTGATGAGGTCGGACAGGTGGGTGACGTTGTCCTCGTCGACGGTCGTATCCAGCGAGGCGGTTTCCTGGGACAGCTTCATGATTTCCTTGACCTTGCGGGAGTCCATGCCAAGCTTGTCGGCCAGTTCGTCGGGTTTCGGATCGCGGCCCAGGTCCTGGGTCAGCTGCTTGGCGACGAAATAGCACTTCTTGATCGTATTGAGCATGTGGATAGGTATGCGTATGACGCGTCCCTTGTCGGCAAGGCTCTTTATGATGGCCTGCCTGATCCACCAGGTGCCGTATGTCGAAAAACGACATCCGCGCGTATAGTCGAAGCGCTCGACAGCCTCGATAAGGCCGATGTTCCCTTCGTCGATGATGTCGAGAAGCGAAAGCCCGCGATGCTGGTAGTTCTTGGCGATCGAAACGACCAGCCTGAGGTTGCTCGAAATCATGCGGTGCTTGCAGGCCAAAAGCTCCGTTTCCTGCTCTTGCCGCTTCTGCCTGTTGGATTGATAGTCGTCGGATTTTTCATCCAGTACCGAGTCGAGCCCGGCGATCGCGTTCCTCGACTTCTGGATACGGCCTCCGAGCTCGATCTCATCCTGCGCGCTCAACAGCGAGTACCTGGAGATCTGCTTCAGGTACAGGGCGAGCGGATCCGTTTCCCTGATTACCTTTGTCCGTTTTGGCTTCTTCTGAAGGAGTACCGTCTTTACCTTTTTAGCTCGCTTCGCCGGAGTCGGCTTGGCCGCTACACTTTCATACATACGGTCTCCCATATGGACCTTTGCGATCCCGCCTGATGCAAAAATGTCGTCGACAAGTAGGTGCGTTCCGAAGTTTACACTTTTTATTTTAAAAATCAAGATATTTCCGTAAATTTTGTCGAAACTATATTATTTTACCAATTAAAACAATCCACGCTATAATAACAGCAATCCAATCAGCTTAATCCTGCAAATGCTGCTTGAGGATCAGTCCCTCGGTGCGGTACCCGGATCGATTGTATCTGCGCCCTTGAAGGTGAAGAAATAGGCGGCAGTCTCCCCGTCCGTCCCTACCTTGCCTATGGTCGAGCCCTTCCTGACCGACTCGCCTGTCTTGACCGACAGGGATGCCGCCCCCCCGTAGACGTATACCAGGCCGTCCGATGACTGCACGAAGGCGACTAGGCCGAATC
>PGXR01000023.1 GCA_002839245.1 Spirochaetae bacterium HGW-Spirochaetae-7
GCAGCGTCAGGGTCCAGACTGACGCGGCAAGGGCGATGACGAGGAGGCCGGCCCCGGCCGGGAGCAGGGAGCGGTCGAGCCGCCCGCTATGTTTCATGCGCATGTCCGGCATTGTACGCCGCCATGCCGAGGAGCGGCAAGCGCGGCTCCCCTTGTAGCCATGGCTCGGCTCCGGTACAGTGGTTCCCATGGCCAAGACCTCGTATTCGGCTATTTTCAGGGAAGCGCAGGAAGCCGGAGCACGACGAGACTACGCGACGGCCGGAAGCTTGCTCATGAAGATAGTCGCTGAAACCGAATCGCTGCCTGAAGCATGGCTTTTCCTCGGCAGGGCCAGGTACGCGCTCGGGGACCACGATCTTGCGCTTTCTGCCTTCTCCTCCTTCCTTTCCTGCCGCCCGGATGATCCCGCCGGCTGGTTCTTCACGGGCAGGACATACCTGGCCATAGGTAGGGCTCGGGAGGCCGCCTCGTGCCTGCAGTCGGCCATCGACAAGGGTCGAAACGACGCCGAAACATGGGCCCTCCTGGGCTTTGCCGATCTTCGGATGAAGCGGTCGGGCAAGGCGGTGGCCAGCCTCGAGACCGCCGTTGGGCTCGCACCGGATGACAGGCGCATCTTCAGGGCATACCTCAACGCGCTCTATATACACGCGATCAGGATGCTTTCCGGGGGCAAGGCCCGCGAAGCGGCAGGAATGCTCGACTTCGTCATTTCCAACGGTCTTGACGGCCCCGCCCAGCGTCTGTACAGGGCACGCGCTCTTCGTTCCGAAGGCCGTATTCCGGAGGCGATATCGGAAATCGACGCGGCCATAGCCGCCTCACCCAATGACGCATCTCTCAGGCTCCAGGCCGCGACACTGCGCTTCGCGGCTGGCGATACAGAAGGCGCCATGAACGACATCAATCGCTCAGGCGCCACGCTCCCGGGCCAACAGGGTGCTCCATGGACAGCGGACGCTATCGACCGCTGGAGGGCACTTGTAGCACTCAAGGAGGGCAACTACAAGACCGCGCTTGAGGCTGCCCTCAACAGGATTCGTCACGGCGAAACCGACGCAGCAATCCGCGCCGTGGCAGCGCAGGCAAACTACGAGCTTCATCGCTTCGACCGGGCCGCGGAACATTACAGGCGCGCTGTCGAAGCCGACCCGGGCTCCGCGGACCTCAGGATGGGCCTCGCCCTGTCGCTGTGGGAACTGCATGATTACGCCGGCGCCCGCAAGGCCGCTAAATCGGCAGCCGCTCGCGGCGCGCCGGATAGCGAGACCCTTTACCTTGAGACGATTTGCGATGTAAAGACAGGCGTCGATCCCGCCCTGATATTGCCCAAGGCACAGAGCCTAGCCAGGACTCGCCCGGGTGACCCGAGGCTGATGCTCGCGCTCGGTGAATGCCTGTACAAGACAGGCAACCCTGACCTCGCAGACGCATGGTTCACCGACGTCCTGCTTGTCATGCCTCAAAATGAGCTTGCCATGCTATACCGCATATCGATAGCGGAATCGCTCGCGGATGACGACTCTGCGATCGACCGCTATGGCGAGTATCTCGCCGCTTACCCTGACAACAGTGCCGTCCGCAAGGAATACATCGACCTTCTGGTGCGGACCCGCTCGTGGCGCAGGACCGCGGAGGCGATAGAGGAAGGATACGCCTACGGTTCTACCCGGGGTTTCGACGGAATCCTTGCCGCCTGCTACCGCAACATCGGGAGGTACCGGGAGGCGGCCGCGCTTTACCGTATCCAGCTCAAGGGCGATCCCAAGAACGTCGACTCGCTACTCGGTCTCGCCTATTCGCTCTACAAATCCGGTGCAAAGGCTGCCGCAATCGAATTGCTCGAGCGAGGCGCTGCGTTCATAGGGCGGAACACCGAGCCATACCTGACGCTCGGAGTGCTCAGGGCAAGGCAAGGCGACGCAGAAAAGGCCGCCGCGGCTTTCCTCAAAGCCTCGGAACTTGCTCCGGCCGATCCCAGGCCACTCCGCAACCTTGCCCGGTTGTATGCCAAGGCAGGAATAGCGGAGACCGCAACCCATTTTGAAGAACGCGCTGCGATGCTCGAATCTGGCGCATCATCGACCGAAAAGAAGAAAAAAGGTTGAGAAGCTGGGGACAATAGCGTATTCTATTTGAGGATCACACGCAGGAGGTTTCAATTGCCGGTTAAAGCCATGGATTTATTCGACGCTTATACGAAGAACATGCTTCCAAGCGATCTGGGATTCATCGTATCTTCGTATTTCAGCGCCCACTCAGCGTATTCCCGCTACGAAATAGTTTCGTACAACAACGTCAAGTCCATCTATCCCGCTGACAATGGCCTGACTTTCCAGACGGACGGCAAGAAGCTCCACATCCTCATCGAACCGTCCAACTACCCCAAGAAGGGTGAAGAACCCTACGTCCGTTCCAGTACCGAGATGATACCCCAGCGCTTTTCTGAACTGGAACTGCACACGTGCAAGAACCAGACGAAGATCTATTGGGGCAAGGCTGCCTTGATGTCATACACGTCGTTCACGATCATGAAGCCGATGGGCGTCAACTTCTCCTTCATATTCTATTCGCTCCCTGACGTCTACGACAGCATGACGCTGTTCTTCGAAAAGACTTTCAACAAGGAAGCGGGAGTCCCGATGGCGGACGCCAAGAAGGTCGCCAAAGCCATAGGCCTCAAGGTTAAGGAATCGATGAGCTGGGAATACTCAAGCTGACGGAACCAACCTGTAAAATTCAAGAAGGGCGGCCCCGCGGGGCCGCCCTTCTATTCATGAGAGTTC
The DNA here is from genome assembly GCA_002839245.1 of Spirochaetae bacterium HGW-Spirochaetae-7. Lineage (GTDB taxonomy): Bacteria > Spirochaetota > Spirochaetia > Treponematales > UBA12059 > SZUA-370. The sequence continues at coordinate 2,790 of PGXR01000023.1, forward strand.
AAGCCGGTTCCTGAAAACCCTACTTGGCTGCCCTTTCAAGTTCCGCCTGGGCTACAGCGAGGCAGGCGATAGGCACCGAATACGGAGAGCATGATACGTAGTCGAGCCCTGCTTCCATGCAGAATCGCACGTTGTCTGGGTTGGCGCCGTGCTCGCCGCACAGCCCGACATGCAGGGTCGGGCGCGTCATTCGTCCGCGTCTCGTAGCCATGGCGACCAGTTCCTTGACCGGTGCCACGAGGTTTGAGAACGGGTTCCCCTCGACGAGGTCGAACTGCGAGTAGTCGGGCATGAACGAGTTGAAGTCATCGCGGCTGATGCCGAGCGTCGTCTGCGTCAGGTCGTTTGTCCCGAAGCTGAAGAATTCGCTGTACTTGGCAATCTCGCCGGCTACCAGCGCTGCGGCCGGAAGCTCGATCATCGTCCCCACGTGGAATTCCACGGGTTTGGCCCCGAGTTCCTTGCGGACCTCCTCTTCTATCTCCATGATGCCCTTGTATGTTTTGCCCTCGATCTTCTTGCCGTAGACTATCAGCTTGAGCTCGGCGGCATTCATCACGATCGGTATCATGATTTCCGGGCGTACGTCGACTTTCTCCGTCTGCAGCTTGAACACGGCCTGGAAGACGGCCCGGGTCTGCATCGCATAAATCTCCGGGTAGCTGACGGCTATGCGGCACCCGCGATGGCCGAGCATCGGATTGAATTCCGCCAGCGTTTCCATCCGCGCCTTGATATCCGCCTTTGACGCTGCCTTCACCGCCTTCTTTCCGGAGGCAGCGTTGAGGTAGGCCATGAAGCCTTCGAATTCCGCGTCATTGTGGGGCATGAACTCGTGCAGCGGCGCATCGAGGAGCCGGATCGTTACTTCCTTGCCGGCCATCGTCTTGAAAAGCCCGTAGAAGTCTTCACGCTGCATCACCTCGAGCTTTGCCAGGGCTTTTTCACGGGCCTCCAGCGAATCTGCCAGGATCAGCTCGCGAAACACGTTGATACGCTTCTCCGCGAAGAACATATGCTCGGTCCGGCACAGCCCGATGCCCTCCGCTCCGAACGACAAGGCCAGGGCCGCATCGCGGGGGCTGTCAGCATTGGCACGGACGTGGAAGTGTTTCATCGCTTTCTTGACGATGGCGATGAATTCGTACAGGCCCGATTCGGCCGGTTCCGGCTCGATAAGAGAGGCCTTGCCAAGCCATATCCTCGGCTCGCCGTAGTACGGCACGTTGATCGTCAGGTAGTCGCCCTCGGTGACGGCCAGCTCGCCTATCGTAGCCTTCTTGCCGCGTATGCGCATTTCTGGTTTTACCAGCGATACCTTGCCGTACTGGCGGGCTACTACCGATGCATGGGCCGAATATCCACCCTCGCACGACAGTACGCCCGAGGCTACCTCTATCGCCTTTACGTCTTCGGCGAATGTCGAAGGCATGCAGAGGATAAGGCGCTTGTCCTCGCCTTTCTGCTGCGCAAGACGGTAGGCTTCGATAAGCGCCTCGGTAGTGAAATACACCCGTCCGATGGCCGCTCCCGGGGCGCCGGTAATGCCGCCACCCGACGAAGGCAGCTTCTTGACCGTCGACAGGTCGACGATGGGGTGCAGGATCTCGTTCAAGCGGCCCGGCTGTATGGAATTGATGACGAAAGCGTCGTCGACGACGTTGCGAGCATGGAGGTCAAGGTACAGCTTCATGTCCGCCTGCGTGCTCTTGGCCATGACCTGGCGCTGTTCTATCAACCAGAGCTTGTTCCGCTCTATCGTGAACCTGATCTGGCGAATTTCCTTGTGGTGGTCCTCGAGCGAAGCGGCGATGCGCTTAAGTTCTTTGAGATGGGCGGGAGAAATCTTGTTGATGTCGTTTCCGGCGGCTCCGATCTCGTCGAAACGTTCCTGGAAATACTCTCCCTGCAGGACCTTGTCGCCATTGACGACGTTCCTCGTGAAGAAAGCGCCCGAAGAGGAATCCTTGCCATAATTGCCGTAAACCATGGGCTGGACCAGGATGGCCGTATCGTTGTCATCCTGGTCGTCAAGGTTGAGCAACCACGAAATGCGCTTTAGCGCGATTTCCAGCTGTTTCCAGGCATCGTCGAAGAACCCGGCTGGAATCAGGTCCGCATAGGAGGCCATAAGGGCTTCCGCCTTGGCTCCCGGCTTGTCGGAGTCGAGGGTCTTGCTGGTCTGTACGATGCGTTCCCTTATCTTGGCAACATCCTTGTCGCGCCCCTCTAGTTCGGCTATGCGTTCCTCTATCTTGAGCATGCCCCTCGCAAGGAAGGCTACTTCGTGAGCGCCGAAATTTTCTCCCACATTCTTGTTGAAGCCTCCGACCGTGGAACGCACTAGACCGAAATTGTGCAGCGTCGGATAATTGGAAATGGTCAGGTTAGGCGATATGACGATCTTGAGAAGCAAAGGCTCCTTTGGATCGCCATACGTCTTTTCTACTATGCCCGCGATCTTCTTGAGGTGGGGTTTTACTGCGTCGACGACGTTCTGGTCAGCTAGCTTGCTGGCAACGCCAGAGTCAATAATGAAACCCGGCAGTATGGGGAAGACAAGCTCGGAAAACTCGTTCGCCTGCCGGCCTCTCTGGCCGAGCGTCTCCAGATCTACGCCTTTCGGTATCGAATCCTTCTGGCTGAAGAAGTGTACATTGGCTTTCATGGCTTTGTCCTTTCTTAAAAGAGCGACAGGACGCCGTTGACCGGTCCGCGGAGGAAGGCCTCGAACATCGGGCTGGCACCCTGCGCAAGGTACCGCTGGAGCTTTGCCACGTCGCAAATATTCTCGCCGGCTACCGCGAACTGTATGGCGCTACCGTGCTTCACCTTGCCCCATTTGAACAAAGCGTTGAGGTTGGTGATCCTCTCCCCGTCGTAATAGACGAGCACGTCGAGGTCCGCGTGTTTTATCTTGTAGCTGTCGATTATGCGCTTCCAGGCTTCGACGTTGCCGTTATGGAAAAGCTCGTTCGTTACATTGACGCTGTACATTGGCGTCATCCTGGAGCCAGGCTTCGGCGCGACGGGAAGTTTCGGAGCGGCGATGACCACGGCTACCGGTGCTTCCGCCACGGCCGCCTTTGACTTTCGCCCACCCTTCGACGCTGCAGCTGCCTTGGGCTTTGCTGCCTTGACTGAGGTCTTCGGCAGTTTTTCTGCCTTCGGTTCGGCGGGAGCCTTGTAGGAACAGGATCCCTTGCGGAATGCAAGGTTCTCTTTCACCCTGGCGCCTTCGTACAGGGAGATCACCGCATCGGCGGCCTTGACTGCCGCGGACTGGTCGAATGCCTTCCCGAAACAGCCGATGTACACGACTATCAGCTCGGTCTTGTTCATGCGGTCAATACGGCTGGCATGGGCGGGGTTCTTCGGGTTGATGGCGATCGCACCAAGATCAGGATGGTTGTACAGAACGACGATATCGAAGGCGTTCCATTCCTTGACGATCGCCTGTACCGATCCCAGGTCGACCGCAGTCGAGGCCATGTTCCTGGCAGCCGAAAGGTAACCAAGCTTTTCTTTCAGCAGCATGGAGACAAAAGGAGGAATTTCATCGGCGCTGATGGAACGTGCATCGACCAGGGCGTCAATGACATCTGCCAGGTTTTCACCGCCAGATGTACGATCGGCGAGACCGATCGTTGCCTGGATATGTCGTACCGAAGCGTTGAACGTCTCCTTCGAAGCCAGGGATTCGTACTTGCAACTTGAGGCAATCATGCTATTCCCTTCTTTCTTTCAAAAAAAGCGCCCCCCGAAATCCGGGGGGCGCAAGCGCTTTTCTCACTCAGAGTTCGCGGATGCCGCCCTCATCCTTGGAGCGTGGCTTGGGGCCGCGTTTCTGTCCGGTCTTCTTGGGAGCCGCGTCGACTACGCCCTTTGGCCTTCCGCCCCTCTTGCGCGGGGCTGATACGCCGGTTCCCTCTGGAAGAGCGGGCGCTGAAGGTTCGGCATTGAGCATCGCAAGGTATCCCGCCGAAGCGCCCGTGTCGGCGCCTTCCTCGAGCGGGGTGGGCGCGAACGACTGCGCGATATCCTCGCGTACCGTCGAACGCCTGCGGCTGAACGAGGCGAAAGCCGCGTCCTGGAAGCCTTTGGATACGCCGTGCAGGAACTCGTTGAGCACGTTGGCCATGCCGTCGAGGGTAGCCTTCTTGCGCTTGATCGAGCAAATATCGACATCAAGGAGAAGACCCGGCTGGATGTGGTACGGGTTGATCATGTAGTCGAAGCGCTGGAATTCCTTCTCGAGGAATTCCAACCTGTCCTCGACGACACGGCGCTGGATAGGATACTGGTAAGAATACATGCTCTTGAGCTTGTCCCGCATCAGGATGAGGCGGTTCTTCACCTTGTCCTTCTCGTAGATATAGGTGCAGTTGAGGCTCTCGACATCGGTTTCCGCGGGCTTGACGAAAGCAATCTCGTCCCAGACCTTGGCGATGTCCTCGTAGAGCGGGTCGCCGGTCTTTTCCTTGACGCGCTTGCGGATCTTGCTCTTCATGACCTTGGCCAGGTCATTGAAATCAGTGATGCGCTTCAGGAATTTGGAGTCGTCGTACATCATCTGCAGCACGTCCCAGAGATGCTGGACCTCTGTCTCGAAGCTGGTGATCTGGACGTCGTAGGCCTTGCGTTCCTCGATCAGCTGCGCGTTGTCGTAGTACTGGAGTCTGATCTGGTACCGCTCGTCCGGCAGATGGGCGGTATCGGTGTCCTCGTACTCGCGGATATACAGGAGCCGGGCATTCTTGAGGTTCTCGATGTACTGGTAGCCCATCTTCGAGGTATCGAGGATCGAGGTAATGGAGTTGACCGCGGTATTGTATCCGCGGTTGCGGATGTTCTCGATATCGATGATCTTCTTGAGGTTCTCGCGGATATTGAGCTGGTCGAAGGTGGTCGGATCGATCTCGGCGCGCAGGTTGTTGATGCGGTCCATCAACTCCTTGGCTACTATCGAATAGCGCTTCGACTTGGCATTCTCGGAATCGTCGTCCGTATGGTCGCGGACTTTCTTCATCCGCTCGAAGATGATCTCGCTGTCGTTGAGTTCTTCCTTGCCCTCGTCGACAAGCTGATCCTTGAAGGCTTCGATGTCCTTGTCGATCGTGTCGATGATGTGCTTCGCGATCAGGTCCTTGATCAGGTACTCGACGGTGACCTGGTAATGGAATATCGGGCTGATCAGCTCGGAATCGAGAATGTTGACCGAAAGCTTGACGTCCGCTACGGTCTTGGGCTTGTAGGTATTGTCCTTGAAGGCGCACTTGACTACCGAATAGGCATTCTCGCCGCGGATGAAGGCTCCGACATCGGTCTTCTGGCGCAGAAGCGAGTTGGTCAGGTTCTCCAGCTCGTTGACGCCGCGCTGGATATGGCCCTGGAGGTGGCCGAACATGTTGACCATCGATTTCTCGATCTCGCCGGTGTTGAACTTGTCCGCACCGCCAACTTCGTCGAGAAGGGCCGCAATCTCCTTGGGAGTATAGCGGGCCAGGCTCTTCATCTCTTCCTTGTCGATGAAGTTCCTTACCTTCTTCACCATCTCGTCCTCGGTCGTGACGATATAGCGGTTGAACATGTTCTGGTAATTCTGGTTGAAGTAGTTGTAGACCTTCTCCTTGAGGCCGCCCATCACGTCGAGGCGCTCGAGCACCTCCTTGGGAAGCCTGGAGTTGATGTGGTGGATGACCTTGTTCGTCTCCTCGTGGAGAAGCTGGTCGACTTCCTTCTGCTGGTCACGGTTTTCCTGCGCCAGCGAGTTTCGGGAGCCTACTGCGCTCGGCTTCTCGGGGTGGTAGACATTTGGACTCTTGGGAAGATCTATAGCGCCCATGATGGTTCTCCTTCTATCGCGGAATCTGATACCTTGCTATAGTACTCCCATATCCGGAAATGTAAAGTACCGGGGAAATTTTTAGATGGGCCTTGTTTTTCATTTATATGGAAGATTGTTGGCATTCGCATTTTTTGGCTTGCAAATAGCATGAAAATGGTCAATGCTGTTTCTGTCAAACAGTTAACCCCATAGAAGGCATCATGAACAGACGAGCCATACTGGTATTCCTACTTGTAACGTCGCTCGCGGGAATCAACGCTGAAACGCGTTCTGAAAGCATCGATTTTGTGCTCCTCATCGATACGTCGCTGTCCATGGCCGACGCAATGAGCGGAGCCAGGGAGTTTGCCGCGGGCGAAATTGTCGGCAGGCTAGTCGAACCAGGCGACTGGGTGGCGATAGTCCGTTTCTACGGAAAGAGCGAAATCGTCTGGAAGGGCGACGTCTCTGGCGAGGCCGACATCGCGACGATGGTGCGCAGCCTGAACGATCTCAAGGCTGATGGAAGATATACCGACATCGGCGCAGCGCTTGACTCCATGGATTCCCTCATCCTCGAGCGCGGTCACCCGGAACGTCCCAAATACATTCTCCTGCTCAGCGACGAGCGACAGGAAGCGCCAAAGGGAAGTTCCTACTACTCGACCGACTATGTCGTGCACCATCCCCTGCTAGAGTACGTCAAGCGTGTCGACAAGGGGCTGTTCCGGGTGATAACCATAGGATACGGCCTGTCTGCCAAGGTAGAGGGCGAAGCCCGCTCTCTCATGACGACGCTTTCCGAACCGCCGGTACGCCCGCAGTTCCCGCTCGCCGGTGGCGCGGCTGATGGCAGCGATGCCTCGGGTGCTGCCAATGGCGGACAAGGCGCGGAAGCAGCCGAAGCCGGTACGCTGCCGCAAGGCACAGCCGGTTCCGGTGGGAGTGCGGACGCTTCTACGGCCGCTGGCGGCGCCGCGGGACTATTTTCCGGCGCTCCGATCGCGGCAGGGCTGGCCGCGGCAGCGGCACTCGGCCTTCTAGTCGCGGTCTTCCTTGCCAGGCGCAGGAAGAACAGGTCGAAGGAAGAGGAAAATGCCGCAAAAGGTCGCGGTACATGACCCTGGCAGAGACCGCCACCTACCTCGCGGGGCGTGACGATTTCATACTTTCATCGCACGAAGGTCCCGACGCTGACGGTCTAGGCGCGGAATTCGCGCTCGGTACGGCCTTGTCTTCACTCGGTAAAAAAGTGCGCATCGTCAATGCGGAGCGCTATTCTGACTGTTACGCCTTCATCGACAGCACCGGGATCATCGAGAACCTCATGGAGGCCAAGCTCGACGACAAAACGATCATGCGATCCACCGTCGTTCTCGTCGATACCAACGACGTGATGTATACCGGTGATGTGGCAGACAGAATAGTATCGAAGGCGGCCGAAATCCTCGTCATAGACCACCATGAGATGAAAGGCGAAGAAAACGGCAGGATTTGTTCGATGCCGGGCCTTTCGTCGACCTGCGAGATCATTTACAGGATAATCTCGGAAATGGGCTACGATATCCGGGAGAAAGTAGCGTCTGCGCTGTTCGCGGGCATCGTATACGATAGCGGTTCCTTCGCGTACTCCAAGACAGGCGTCGGTACTTTCGAGGTGGCCCTGGACCTGGTCCGACGCGGCGCCAACCCATCGAAAATTCACGGCGCTCTGTATGAATCTTCGGCGATCAGCGTACTGCTCCTCCGCAAGGACGTGCTCTCGACCCTGGAACTGCATGCCGGCAACTGCATAGCGATTCAGACCATGACCAGGGACGTCGTGAGAAACACAGGCTCGAATTACCAGGATTCCGAGGGACTCATCAACGTACCGCTGCAGGCGGCAGATGTCGAAGTCTCGGTATTCTTCAAGGAAGACGATGAAGGCACGCTCCGATGTTCGCTCAGGGGCAAGGGAAACGTCAACGTCGCCCAGATAGCACAGAATTTCGGCGGAGGCGGCCACAAGAGCGCAGCCGGTTTCAAGTCACCGTATCCACTTGAAACAATCAAGGCCAAAGTGCTACTACTCGTTGAATCCGCGCTCGCGGACCGGTAGAACTGGCCAGATCTCAAGCACCCGAGGGAACTACCACGCATGAAACGCTATACGCATTCGATTTTCATATTCGCCATAGTCGCGGCCCTGGGCGCGATCGCCTATTTCTACGCCTCATCGATCCATGACAGGGCGAGCAACGAACCTGTCAGGTTCCGCACCCTCGAAGCCGGAGCAAAGCCGAGCGATCCGAAAGCCGCTACGGATACTGGATTCGGATCCAGGGAAACCAGTTCCATACCTCTGGAACCAAACGAAACCCTCCTCGACCTGTACTCGTTCAACCTCGATTATGACGATGAAGAGGAGCAGGTACTGGTCATCCGCGAATCCGATGACCCAAGCGGCACTATACACATCGTCCTGGCGGATTATTCGCCGTTTTCAAAAAAATGGGGCAGGTCCTGGAAAGGCGATACTCTGATCACCAAGGTCAAGACCTTCCAGGTGAGCGTCAACGACCTTATCGGGGACCACAACCTGAACATCGTCTGCTCGGGCATGAACGACGCCAACGAACAGACTATGACGATTTACTGGAAGGCCCAGGAACTTGACCAGCGGCAGGGAACGACGTTCATGAAAATTTTCGAGCAGGCGGCAAACGCAGTACTGGTAGAAAGTTCCGAGAGGCCCGACAGCTACAAGCTGGGGCAGTCGAACGCCGACAGCTGGCCGGTCTCGGTATGGCGTTCGGATGCGGCCTCCGGGAACTACCTCGACCAGCTAAAGGAGACATGGCGCTGGAGCTTTGCCGACAAGTCGTACATCCTCGCCTCGGCCGAGCGAATACCCGGGGCGAGCATCGCCAGGAAGAAGGCCGAAACGATACTCGACGGTACGGCGGATACTTTCAAGACATTTCTGGAAGGTACCTGGTACAAGGAAGCCAGCGACCCGCTTTCGAAGGACGCGCTATTCATCACTTTCCAGTCACGCGATGACTCCATCATGTTCTCGGGCGACGGCATCATCGAAGTCTACGCCTGGGAGAACTCCAATCCTACGCGCTACGGCCTGTATATCGCGTCCAGCAATCAATCTGTTCGGAACCTGCGCCGTCTCATGGACATAGAACTTGCCACGACCGACTCCGTCAACGTGCGCGTTTTCCAGGACTACAGGATCAAAGCTGACATTTCCGGCAGGTGGGACGGCAGGTACCGGAAGCTTGGAACCGAAATGGCCAAGTCATTCAAGCGACCGCCGGCGATGGCGATGGCCGCAAACCTGGAACTTTCTGGTCGCTTCGAGGCAGACGATGGATCCAGCATCGTATTCGCTGGCAACTCCTACGACTATGAAACGGCCGGCGTAACCGAGCGCGGCACCTGGGCTGTCTTCGTGCTCGATGGCTCGACTATACTCGACATGCGCCGGTCTGCAGGAGAAGCCAGGGAAACGCTGCGGCGGTCGTGGATCGCCGTCAAGACCGTAAGACAAGAAGCTGGCGGAACCTCGCTCGAGGCTCTCAGCCTGACTGAAGCCAAGGTAGGCATACACGGGATAGAGCGGGCCCAAATGCCACCTGTCCTTTTCAGGAAACGCTGAGCCCTCCCAAGGCGCCTTCAGGGAATTCCGTCCATCATCCAGGACTCGTACCCCGCATCCTTCAGCTTGAGTACCGTCGCCTGCGCGTCCTGCCCCGCGTTGACATAAACCACGAACAGGCCGGACGAAGCCTTGCGTCCGGCATGCGCCTCGAGGCCGAGGCGAGCCAGTCTTGCGACCAGAGCCTGGGCGTTGGCCTCATCCCTGAATGCGCCGACCTGGAAGAACGTTGCGCCAACGGGTCCGTCGCCGACGTTCGTCGACCCGACGGGCGCAGTGGCAAGCATCGGACCTGCGGTGAGGGAACCGGTCATGAGGAACAGCGCCAGCGGAACGGTGGATCCAGCCTCAGGGCGTCCCGGGAATCGCTTGGACAACAGCCGATCGTAGCCCTCGCGGTCCGGTTCTTCGGCCGCAGCCCTTGCGAGGAGCAGGGCGGACACGGCGACACGTGGTTCCGGGTTATCCATCGCGGCCGAGGCGATAGAGCGGGCCGTCTGCGCATCACCAAAGGAGAGCGCGGCCCATCCTGATATCAGCCTGGCCAGACTCGCCGTAGCGGCGTCAGGCGAACAGAACGACAGCGCGGCGGCAAACCCGGAAGCTGCGTCCGACTCGCCCGCGGCGAGCATGCACGCGGCGGCTGACAACAGGCACCTTGCGTCGGCGACTCCGGGTATGGCACGGGCCGCCGCTTCCCAGGCGGACGCAGCCTCCCGATATTTGCCGACGAGCTCCAGGAGCGAGGCACGCCCGACGTACAAGGCCTTGCGGTCTCCGGCCTGCCCTGCGACGCCCGCCAGCTCGCCGAGCAACCACTGCGCGTCATCAACCGAAGCCAGCTTGCCGGCTTCGTCGATTGCGATCGACGAAAAGCGCGCGTCGGTGGTTTTTTTCATGACGGCCAACCTGGCCGCCAAGGCTTCAGCGCTCTGGCAGAAGGCGTTGGACGGAACGACGGAGAGGATTGCCAGGAACATGGCCAGCTTGGCGGGCGTCGCGGGAAGGTTCAATCGGCACCGGCTCTATATGCGCTGTCTGGACGACTTGGCGCGCTTCGTCGAATTTGCCTGCCTGGCCGACCCTGCCTGAGGATCAGCGGCCACCGCGGCGGAACCGCCAACAGAAGGCTTCCGGACTTTTCTCCGCACGGCCAGGACGAGCGCCGAAAGAAGCCCCAGGATGTACGCGGACAGCATCGTCAGCACGATGGGAACCGACCGGAACGTCACGAACAGCAGCGAAATATCGCATCGATTGTCGAAGTTGAAACCGATGAAAACGAGCACGATTGCCAGTGCAGCAATAAATACGAGCAGTCTCAAGGGCATCATTCCACCTCCTCCGCCTTGAACGTGTTGCCGCGCAAGCCGGTAAGCCGTACGCGCGCGAACGACCCTATCCTTGAAGCCGGCGCCTCGAAGACGACCATCATGTCCTGGTCCGTTCTCGCCAGCACCTCTTCAGCCTTCCGCTTCGAGATTCCCTCGACCAGGACGACGGCTTCGGAACCTATCATGCCGCGCATCATGTCCCGCGTTATCTCCCGTTGCAGCTCTATCACCCTGGCGAGCCGTTCCTTCCTGACTCCTTCCGGGACAGGTTCGGGAAGCGTCGCGGCCGGAGTACCCTCGCGCGGGTTGAAATAGTACATGAATGCATAGGCGAAACGAACCTTCTTCATCAATTCAAGCGTCGCTTCGACATCATCCTCGGTTTCACCGGGGAAGCCTACCAGAATATCGGTAGAAAGCGTGACGGCCGGTAGCCGTTCGCGTATCCTTCCGACGAGGGCCACATAATCGGCAACGTTGTACCTGCGGTTCATGGCCGCGAGGATGCGGTCCGAACCATGCTGGATGCACAGGTGTATATGCCGGGCGAAAACATCGTCCGCCGCCATGGCGGCGATGGTGGCATCAGACATATCCTTGGGATGGCTTGATACGAACCGCACCCTGCCGATACCGCCGGCCCTCGCCTCTCTTGCCACTATTCCCAGGAGGCCGGCAAAGTCAAGCGGGCCGCCCTGGCCGCTCCATCGATAGGAGTTGACGTTCTGGCCAAGCAGGGTGACCTCGCGGATACCGGCTGCCGACAGCGACGAGAGTTCCGCCGCTATCGCCGCGGGGCTCCTGGATATCTCCCTGCCGCGTACATACGGCACGATGCAGTAGGAGCAGAAATTGTTGCAGCCATGCATGATCGGAACGAAGGATCCAAACGAACCGGCCTCGAGATGCGAAGGCGCGAACACGAACTCCGGCGTCTCCTCGATGGCCTCGAGGTGGCGGCCGGCCTCGACGGCGTCGAGCAGCACTCCGAAAGCCGACTTCTGGAAATTTCCCAGCACGTAGTCGATGCCGGGAGCTCGCTCGGTCATCCTGTCCTTGAGCCTCTCGGCCATGCAGCCGGTGACGACGAGCGTGAAATGCCGTTGCCGCTTGAGCGCGGCGTAGTGGGCGATGCGACCCCAGGCCCGACTCTCGGCGGTTATGCGGACCGAGCATGTGTTGATGAGCACGAGGTCCGCCTCAAAATGGTCCAAAGCGGGCAGCCATCCTCGATCGACGAATTGCGCTTCGAGGGCGGATGACTCCGCCTTGTTCATCTGGCAGCCGTAGGTTTCTATGAAGTAGCGCATGGTCTCCCGAATAGCGAAAGGGCGGCCGCGACGAAACGCGCACCGCCCTGCCTGAGTACTGTCAGACGAGAAAGAAACCCAGGTCAGCTCCTGGCCTTGAGTCCCCTGGCAAATTTGAACAGGCTGAAAACGCCGAATCCTATCAGCCCGAGGCCGGCCGTACCGAGGATAAAGCCCGTCACACCCTTGAACAGGAACGAGGCAAGCCCCAGAGCGCCTGCGACTATCAGTACCGTTCCGGTAGTCTTGTCTGTTCTGTTTTTGCCAATCAGGCCCATGACTCCAAGCACGACCAGGCCTCCGCCAAGAATTATTCCCAGCACCGGCACATGAAGCAACGAATTGAAAAGGATGAGGCCGATACCGGCACCCGTCGATACGACCCCGCGCATGCCGTACTTGCGTACTTCGCCGGTTTCTGTTGGATAGTTGTCGCTCATTTGTAGCTCCTCCCAGGCCGCCGTTCGCGTAACCGTCTCCATACGGCAGACGTGGCTATCACCGTTCGCCATCGGCGCCTTTTCCGTAATATACCTATAAAAGCATGCCCGGGTAAAGACTTGAGCTTGCCACCTACCGTACGCTTGCCGTCGCGTCGTATTCTACGAAAGCATAGGCCGAATGGTTGTGGATACTCTCGAAATTCTCGGCTTCTATGCTGAACCGCGCAAACGTGTCGAGCTCTACGAGCCCCGTGTAGACCTCGCGTACGACGTCCTCGACGAATCTCGGATTGTCGAACGCACGTTCGGTGACGAACTTCTCGTCTTCGCGCTTGAGCAGCGTATAGACGTCGCAGGAGGCTGAACGTTCGACGATGCTGACGAGGTCCTCTATCCAGAAAAAAGGGCCGAGCTTGACGCGCACCTTGACGACTCCCCGCTGGTTGTGTGCGCCATATTCGCTGATTGCCTTGGAACACGGGCAGACTGTCTGTACCGGCACCTGTACAGACACCCAGAATTCTCGACCCGAATCCGATGCAGAACCCTCGTACGAGCAATCGTAGCTCATCATGCCCTTCTGCCCCGATACGGGCGCCGCTTTCTCGATGAAGTACGGAAAATGCAGGTCGCAGTACGCAGTCTCGGCATCGAGCACGGCGCGGAGCTCATCGAGCATGGCCAGGAACCTCGGCATCGACAGGTCCCGCCGATGCGTATTGAACACCTCGATGAAGCGGCTCATGTGCGTGCCCTTGAAATCGTGGGGGAGGTCGGCGTACAGGTTAACCGTCGCCGTCGTGTGCTGGATGGAGTTGGCCCTGTCCAGAACTGTTATAGGGAACCTGACGCCCTTGACCCCGACCTTCTTGATGGGGATGCGGCGCTCGTCACGCATGCTCTGTATGTCGACCATCAGCTTCCCTTGACGGTCTTTTCAGCCGACTCCACCGTGTTGTACAGGAGCATCGTGATGGTCATCGGTCCCACCCCGCCGGGTACCGGCGTCAGCGCGCCGGCCACTTCGAGCACTGCCTTATAGTCGACGTCCCCGACCAGCCGCCAGCCCTTGGCCTTGGTCGCATCGTCAACCCTGTTGACGCCGACGTCTATGACACAGGCGCCCGGCTTTACCATGTCCGCCTTAATGAGCTCGGGGACGCCCGCGCAGGCGATCAGTATGTCGGCGCGCCTCGTATGCTCTGCCATGTCCTTGGTACCGGTATGGCAGACGGTTACCGTCGCGTTGATCGATTTGCGGACGAGCAGGTTGGCCAGCGGTTTGCCCACTATGTTGGAACGGCCGACTATCACGGCATGAGCGCCGGCGGTCTTGACGCCAGCCAGCTCTATCAGCTTGATGACGCCGTGCGGAGTGCATGGGAGGAAACATGGCTCCCCGATGACCATGCGGCCGATATTGACCGGGGTGAAACCGTCTACGTCCTTCTCGGGAGATATGGCTTCTATGATTCTGGCTTCGTTGACGCCCTTGGGAAGAGGCAGCTGTACGAGAATGCCATTGACGGAAGGATCCGCGTTGAAGGCTTCGACGATGGCGACTATCTCCGCCTCCGAGCTGCCTGCCGGCAGACGGCGGTCGATGCTGCGCATGCCGATCTCCGCGCATGCCTTTTCCTTGGCCGTGACGTATGACACGCTCGCGGGGTCTTCGCCTACGAGAAGAACCGCCAGTCCCGGGACGACGCCCCTGGCTGCCAATGCCTGAACCCTGACCTTGAGCTCGGCCCTGATATCCTCGGCCAGTTTCTTGCCGTCCAATACTGTAGCGGACATGTCGCCTCCTCGTTCGTGAATGCCTGTGTTCGATACTACTTTAAAGAAGCCGTCCGGGCAAGCTTGTGATCGTCGCCAGCGTCGATATACCTGCGAAGGCGCATGGCCCCATCGCGAAACGCCTCAGGTCGGAGAATAAGGCTGAGCGCCAGGTAGCCATCGCGCTCCATGTCGAAAAAGAAGCCCGGTTGAACTGCCAGGTGCTCATCCCGGAGCAGGCCGAGCACGGTTTCTTCCTCGGACTGGTACCGTGGATACTCGAGCAAGGCTGTCCAGGCGCCGTCGCACCTCAATATACGGCATGCAGAATCCGGTCCGCCAAATATCGACCGCGCCGCCGCAAGGTTCTCGCGAAGGCGGCGCCGCACCGAATCTCCGAAGACATCTACCTTGCCGAGCAGAGACGGCAGCGCATTCATCACAGGCGCGCCGGCAGAAAGATAGGCATCGGCCACGAACTCGAGGCGGGAAGCCGCCTCGCTGACTTCCGCCTCGGGGCCGGAAATGCGCATCCATCCCAGCTTGAGCTGAGGAAGGCACAGAAGCTTTGACAGGCCGTCGAGGGCGAAGCAGAGGCAGCCTTGCTCTCCGGCGAATCGGGCCCGCCCGGCATTGGTTTCCAGCGCGAACTGGAAAAAAACCTCGTCCGCTATCAACGCCATTCCCCGCTCGGCGCACAGGTTGATAATGGCGATCCGCTCGGAACCGGAAACATAGGAGCCCGTCGGATTGTTGGGGTTGATGACGATGACCGCCTTCGCGTCGCACTTGTCGGCGGCTTCTTTCAATCCATCCATATCGATGCGCCACCCGCCGGGATGGCTGTACTCGAGCCGATACGGTTCAGCAATGTCCGATTCAAGGACAGCGAGCTGGTCGAACAACGGGTAGCCGGGTCTGGGTACCAGTATCGTGTCACCAGGGTCGCACAG